>JAGQXQ010000310.1 GCA_020436535.1 Phaeodactylibacter sp. | reverse complement strand
CGCCAAAAGCTAACTGCTGAATAGCTGCGAAATGGATATCTATAAGGATTAAACCTGTTTATCCTCAATAATTGCCAACAATAGCACTAAAAGTTCAGGCTGCCCGGCCATGTTCTCAATTAATGCTTGTCTGACTTCTTTCAAGGATGGTGCTCTCCCAAATAAAGGAGATACTGGATGCGCTCGTGCGGAAGTTGTTAGAAAGCAGGGTAGTCAAAAAAAAGAAACTTGGGGTGTCAAGGATTGATGGCTTGAGGCACTAGTATTTTAGCGCTGGACAAAAATTTATGGGGTTTAAGTCTGGCCCCGATAGAAAATCGGAGCCCGACAACACGCCTCAGGCAAAATTAATCCCACAATTCATCAAGGGTTTGGGCCAGTTCTTCATATGTCGGGTTGATATCGAAGGCGGTAAAGCTGATCAACACGAGGAAAACGAGGGTACTAAGTGCAGCGACGATACTGATCAGGTGGGCGGCGGCCAGAGCGCTGATGGCCAGCCTGGCGCCCAGGTTCAATAATTTTATAGATGGAGTTTTCATGATGCTTTAGTTTTTATGGTTTCATGGCCTCTTTGCTTTCTTTGAGAAAAAACAAGGAAACCATGAGACCATTATGAGGCAGGTTAATCATTTTCAACAGAAACGGTTTCCACCATGGCTGAATGAGTCGCCGGCCGGGTGTTGCTGCGGAATTTCAGGAACGGTATCAGTTTGGGAGTCTTGTCGCGGTATCGGGCATACAATGCCCCAAATTCCTGGATCATGGTTTTTTCTTCGTAGTGAATGCCAACTAAGAGGTAGCCGGTGAGCCCTAAAGCATAGGCCAGATGAGTAACCGTCATATGTGGAATAGCCCAGATGCCCAGGAGAATACCCAGGTAGAGGGGGTGGCGCACGTACTTATAAAAAGCTATGACCTTAAATTTCAGAGGGGTATAGGGCTTGTCTGTTACATAGAGGTAAGCCTGGCGCAGTCCAAACAAGTCAAAATGGTTGATCAGGAAGCTGCTGATGAAGAGGATCGCCCAGCCGCTAAAGAACAAGCTATACATGAGGTAGTAGCCTACAGTGCCGGAAGCGATATTCCAGATCGTTCCGCCCATGGGTTCCCACTCCCACATCATAAAAAATAACAGCAGGCCGGACACCAGCACAAAGGTACTCCGTTCAAGGTGGGCTGGAATGTATTGGGTCAACCAGGACTTGAAGGATTGGCGGGCTGTGATGGAATGGTGAAGGCCAAAAAGCACTACCAAAGCCAGATTCTTGGCCAGGGCGGGCAACAAAGCCATCTCTGAAGGGCCGTCGATCGAAAAAGCCGGGATCAGGTTACCCGTAAAGGCGATCCAGCCCAATATGGCTGCAAAGCCTGTCAGGTAACAAAGAACAGCATAAATGGACGCTCCGATTTTTTTCATAACAGGATTAAGTTTAGGTTTGAAAGAAACGTTCCCAATTGGTTTTGAGAATTGATACCACGAATTTACCGGGAACTTCAGCAGATAGAAAGAGGATTTGATTAATTGGGGGTTCTTCTTGCTTGGATGGGGATATTGTTTTATTGCAGCTTCAAAAGCGGAAAGACGAGCTCATTTATTCGCCTCGCTCAAGGAGCCGGGCGATGCGCTCAGACGAATAGTAGCGTTGATAAGTGTTGTGATGAGACGAGTAGGGAAAAAACGGAATGCAAATCCCCGTTTTTCAGCAGAAAAGAAAAACAAACATTTTCCCGCAGCAATTCCTGCCTGAGGATGCCACAGGCTACTCCTCCGGATACTTCTCCCGCATCATCTTCACTGATTCGCGGATCATCTGCTTCAGCACATCCATATCCACATCTTCCAGCTTTTTAATGTACAGGCAGGACTTCCCCGTTTTGTGCTTACCCAATTTTTGCAGCAACTCATCGTAATGGCTGAAGCCCGACATGATGTAGAGCGTCAGGCTTTGCTTCCGGGGGGAGAAGCCGGTGATAAAAAAGTCGCCTTCCCGGCCACTCTCGTATTTGTAATGGTAATTGCCAAAGCCGACGATGCTGGGGCCCCACATTTTGGGTTCCTCGCTGGTGATCTCTTTCATGATCTCCAGCATAGCGAGGCTGTCTTCGCGCCGCTTGCCGTGTTCTACGCTGTTGAGGAAGGCTTCAACGTTGCCGTCGTGGGGCTTGGTTTTGAGATCGCTCATGTTTTGTGTTTTTTTACCAAATTTTTGACATTTAAAAATACGGCGATTTTTTGAAATTCCGCACCAACCTCTTCATGGCCCCGTCTGTCCAGCCAGACAAGCTTTTATGCCTTTAAAAAAAACGTCCGATTATTTCACGATCACCTTTTCCGTAACCGACCCTGCCTCACCGACAACATTCAAAAAATACATCCCCGCCGGAAGGCCTTCCGTTGATAAAAAGAAAGTTGTTGATTGTTCAATAGTTGCTGTTTTCACAACCCTGCTGTAATTGTCGAATAAGGCCAACTTGAAATTTTTTACCCCAATTTCCTTTTTGAAAGCAATCCATATCCGGCCATCCGATGGATTGGGTGAAACCGTAAATAAATTATTTTCACTTACATCGACTTCCTTTGAGTTGCTCACCATATTGCATTCTACATCGGGTAAGGAGCAAACGCCGGTTATCATCCGCAAATGGGACGGATGCAGCAAATTTGGATTACTGACCCAGGAGTTCTGGGCCACATTGACGAAAAGGGTATCGCCGGTGATACTGGCGGCAATGCCATTGGGCTTTGAAAAAGTAGCTTGAAGAGCGGGGCCATCACCGTTGGAAAATGCATTGGCAACCCCTGCAATCAACTGCTTATTACCCGCCATATCCACTTTGAATATCTGTCCTCTGCCAATTGCGGTAACGAACAGGAAACCATTTTTCCAGATCAAATGGCCCGCTCCCACCGGGTTAGGGCCGCCCAGCAATTGAGGGATCTGGGTCAGCAGGCTCAGGGTTCCATCTGGCGTGATTTTAAAAACTTTACCATCGTTGTAATTGCATGCGTACAGGTTGCCATCGGGATCAATGGCGAGCCCATTCGGGCAGTAGAATTCATCGCTTTCGACGAAAGTGGAGACGGTCCCATCGGGTAGGATCCGCATAATTTTTCCGAGCGAACAATCGCAGACATAGAAATTGCCGTCCGACCCTTGCTGGATGCCTACGGGCAGGCCAAGGCTGTCGGTGGCCCAATTGATTTCAACCGTCCCGTCTGTACTTACTTTGCTGATTTTGTGTCCAAATGGGTTGGACTGATAAAAATTGTCCTCCCGGTCAAAACAACTGCCGGAAGCACCGTCAAAACCAGTAGCAAACTCACTGGCCGCCCAGGTGCCGTAAGTTACTTTGTAGGCTTTGGTAGGTTCAGTGGGTGGTGTAAAAGAAGGGGCAAAATCGCTGACGTAAATATTGCCATCTGGCCCCATGGTGACCCCGCCGCTGGCATTGAGGTTTTCTACAATAGTGTACACCTGGAGGTCCTGAGCAGGCAAATAGGTAATGAAAAGCAATAGTGAAAATAAAAGTACGGGTGATTTCATGGTTTTTACTTTTGGTTCTTTGACAACTCTCGTGGTATTGAGCCATCTGAAAGCCGGAAACACGGCTTTCTGTAGTTTTTGTTGGAGGCCGCCTTTGTCCCGGCTTTCAACTGGTCCACGAGATTTGTCAAAGAAGGTTACTTTTTTGAAGCGTTATGTGACGTCTTATCCAAAACAAATGTATCCCTAACCCCAACGGATGTAATGACTATTGCATGAATAGTCTGTGAATTTTTCCTGAATCGCCTGCTACCTATTAATTTAGCCGGAATTACTGTACATGGTGGTTCTTGCCCTCGTTTTTTGCCTACAGTAGTATGCCGAATAGTTATGAAAACAACCATGCAAATCATCAGAATCGGAGACTGGGACATTCTACCAGCTACCAATCAGGTGCAAAATCACCGGTCGTCGTTCTTCCTCAAGCCACGCCTCATGCGCTTGCTGGTTTTCCTGTTGGAACACCCCAACCGTATTGTTACCAAAGTTGATTTGATGGAGGCCGTTTGGGAAGGCCGAATCGTAACGGATAACCTGCTCACCAAAAGTATTTCGGAACTACGGCAAACCATAGATGAATATTTTCCGGATTTGATGGAAATCGAAACCATCCGTTCGGTGGGCTATGAATTTCGATGCCAAAGCAAAGTGGAATTTTTGGAAGAAGGCCGAAATGAACAAGCCTCTCAGTTGTTGGAAGAGAAAAAGGTGGAGAAAAAATTAACAGGGCCGATGTCTAAAATAGGGGCCGGTGTGATTTTCTTCCTGTTTTTAGCCTTCATTTTCTGGAAGAACTTTTCCGAAAAGCCAACTGCCACAGCGGCGCCCTACCGGGTAGTGTTCTCTCCCGTCACATCAGCAACCGGACAGGAAAGGCATGCGGCCATTTCCCCGGAGGGCGCCAACCTGGTTTATGCCTGGCGAAAGGATCAGGGCGAACCTTTTTATCTCTACACCCGGCATTTGGATTCGGCGTGGCCACGCCGGTTAACCAGCCAGGAAGGCCGGTTTGAGTTCAATCCCTTTTGGTCAGCAGATGGGCAAAAAATTGCCTTCATGAGATTAAAGGAGCATCATTACGATCTGTTTATGGCGCCATTGGCGGGAGGAGAGGAAGAATGGTTGGCCAAGTTTGATTTCTATCGGGTGCGTCCTAAAATACTATGGATGGCTGGTCAAAATCAAATCATTTTTTCGGCTAAAAAAACCGCAGAAGCTCCTTCCTCCATTTACACTTTCAATTTGGGAAGCAAGCAATTCGATCAGCTGACCTTTCCACCGGATAGCCTCTACGGAGACCATTTTCCTAGCTTGTTGCCTGATGGCAGGTTGGCTTTTGCCCGCTCGGCATTCGGTAAAAGTTTGCTGAACCCTAAAGCACCAGGGAAAGGTGAAATCATTCTGATGGATTTGGAAAATGGAAAACAGCAATCATTAGCCTATTTTGAAGGTGAAATTTTGGGAATGGATTATTCCAAACCACTGAAAAAAATCTTCGTTTGGTTGGCAAAGCAGTTAGAATATGAACTGGAGGCTTATGGACTGGATGGCCAGGTGGAAAAAGTAACAGATGGCGGAAGTTACCGCCCGGATAATTTAACAGCGCACCCGACAGAACCCTATTTATTGTACGAGGCCTGGGCTTCCCAAATGAACATCCATATTTTGGAAGAAGGCAATTTAATGCCTTTCCTCCATTCCACCCATTGGGATTGGCATCCCCGGATTTCTGCCGATGGCCGGAAAATTGCTTTTGTTTCAGCGAGGAACGGCGCCATTCAAATTTGGATGGCAGCGAAAGATAAGCCTGATCAAGTCACCCCGATCAGTGATTTGGATTGTAAATCCCTGTTTTGGTTGAGCCTTTCCCCTGATGCCGAAACCGTCCTGTTGCAGGGAAAAATAAATGGGGAAGAGGGTATTTACGTATTGGATGTAAAATCGAAAAAAACCAGTGCATTTAAAAAGGAGAAATATGCATACGCCCATCCGGAGTTTTCGCCCGACGGGCAGCACATTTTTTACGCCTCCGATCAATCGGGTAGTTGGCAAATCTGGCGTTGTAATTTGGCAGGAGGCGAAGAAGAAATGATTACGAAAAAAGGCGGCTACAAAGCCCAGCCCGTATCAGATTCCTCGGGTAATTTCTTGTATTTTTCCAGATTTGATGACGACGGGCTTTGGAAAATGGATTTGAATACCAGGCTATCAGAAAATATTTTTCCTGCCGACGAAATGGTCGACAAAATGAATTGTGTGGCCACCGATAAAGGTATTTACTATTTCAGCTGGATTCATGGCCAGTGCTTTTTGAAGTTTTTTGATTTTAAACAAAATGCCAGCTCTGAAATCAGAGTAATTGCAGGGGTCGTACCCGAAATCCCAAGCCTTGGTATTGGGAACAATGGGACTATCCTAATTTCAAAATCTGATAACATAACGGCGGATCTGTTAAAGGTTGAAATTGGGAAGTAGCGCCGTCCTACTGATCCATCCAATCTTTAAAATCCTTCGCCCGGTCAATGCTGACGATGGTGTCACGGGCATCATCCGCCGGAGGCGCCAGCTCGATCTTTATCCGGCTTCGGGACCAGGCGATCATTTTCGCAATAGCCCGCATGCTGATCAGATACTTCCGGTTGATCCGAAAGAAGAGGGCGGGGTCCAGAGTTTGTTCCAGCTTGTCGAGAGTGAGGTCCAGCGGATAGGTTTTGCCCTGGAAGGTACGGAGGAAGACCGCTTTGTGGGCGGCGAAGAAATAGGCGGCCTCTTCCGTTTGCACCTGCCGGAATTTTTCCCCTACCTGGATTAAAAAATGCTGGCGGTACGCCGGTTGCCTGCCCTCCATCATGGAGAGCAGGTTGTCAAAATTGATACTGAAAGCAGACCGGAGGGACTGTAGCTTCTGCAGGCTTTCCATCAGTTCGCTTTTCCGGATGGGCTTCAGCAGGTAGGCGACACTGTTCAGCTGAAAGGCCTTGATGGCGTACTGGTCGTAAGCCGTAGTGAGAATGACGGGGGTAGGCACGTGCACCTGTTCGAAAATACTAAAGCTCAAGCCATCAGAGAGCTGGATGTCGAGAAAGATCAGGTCGGCACTATGTATGGTTAGCCACTTTACGGACTCCTTTACAGAACCGAGCTTGGCCAGCACCTCAATATCCGGGGCAACCTCGTTTAGCTGCTTTTCCAGCCGCTCCGCGGCGATGGCTTCGTCTTCAATGATGATCACTTTCATCCTGTATGGTTTCAAGTAAGGGTAGTCTGACTGTATAGTGTTGCATATCAACCGTAAACTCAGGCGCGCTCGTGCTGATCATTTTATAGCGCTTTACCATATTGTCCTGCCCCAGGCGGGTGGAAGCCGTAGTGGACACCTTGGGCTGAATGTTGTTCTTAATCACCAGCCATTCACCCTCAGCAAACACCTCAATTTTCAGCGGGTTAGAAGGATTGACGATGTTGTGCTTGATGGCATTTTCAAATACCACCTGCAGGGAGAGCGGCGGCATAAGCGTGCCCAGTAGGTGGGCCGGCAGGTTGACCGTCACTTCCAACGCTTCGCCGTAGCGCATTTGCTGTAAAAATACATAAGAACGTACAAACCGCAACTCGTCGTTCAGCGCCACCACCGGCTTTTCTATTGTCTCCAGCACATACCGGTAAATCATTGAAAATTCATCAATGAACTGCTGTGCCTTGTCGACGTCCTTGTCGATCAGCCCGGAGAGTACATTCAGGCTGTTGAACATAAAGTGCGGGTTGATCTGGCTTTTCAACACCTCAAAGCGGATCTGGGAAAGTTCCTTTTCCAGGGCTTCTGCTTTCTTCTCGGCGGCGTCGCCTTTCATAAAAAACAACATGCCTTCGAGAGTGGCCATCAGAATGATATTCGCCACGGCAAAAATGAGGGCATTATAGGTTAAAACCTTATCCAATGGTTCTTTATAAGGACTGAGGAAGTGGGCCGTCAGAGTGATCAGGGTAGAAACGGTAAAGGCGACTAGTACGGTCAGGGTAAGTTGTAACAGAACTCGCTCCGGCGCCCGCTCCTTCCACGGAAAATGGCGGTTCATAAAGTGGATGATCAGCAGGCCGGGGATCGCCATCATAAACCCGGCAACCAAACTGAGGAAGAACCCTCTGACAAAGCGCACCAGGAAATGCGTGAAACCATCCAATGGGTGAAAGCCGGTATAGTGATTGAAGGAAATGACGATGAGCTGTACGCCGATGGCAACCGTCACCAGCAGATACAGCAACTTTGGTAAGGGGAACAGCCTGTTTATCCGTTGAAAGATCATTGATGTTTTCTTTTTGGATTTTAGCCATCGAGTGTTCTTTCTAAATTGTAAGATACGGGTTCTCATCGGAGGAACAAGGGGAGGTGGGAAGGAGGAAATGCGAAGTGGGAAGTCGGAAGATGTCAGGGAGAGCTCATATAGGCTTTCCCCATTCCGACTTCCGATTTCCCACTTCCCAATTAGAACACCTTCACGATGCCCACCCGGGCGGAGAAGTAGTTGAGGTTCAGGTCCGTTTTCACGCCGTCTTCTTCCAGTTCCCTGGACAGGGAGTTGAACTTTACACCGGGCGTCAGGCTCCATCCCGAACCCAGCGGGAGGTCCACTCCGGCAGCGGCCTGCCATCCCCATCCATGGCCGGTATCGCCAATGATGTCGCCCTTATCATTTTCCACTTCAATATGGTTGTACAATGCGCCCGCTCTCAGGTAATAAGCAATGGGTGAGTTTCCGATCGGGTGCTTGAACTGTACCCCCATGATGTAACCGGTTTCCTCATAGTCGAAGTTTTCGTCAGCGGCGAAGCGGTTCCATCCCCAGCCGGCGTACAGGCCGGTGTGGGGCATAAAGCGGTAGTGCAGTATGCCTTCGAAGCCCGCGCCGGTGTTCAAATCATTACCGCCCAGTTGCTGGGTGGCGAAGGAAGCGCCGCCGGTGAGTTCGATGCCAAACCGTCCGTTATTGTTCTGCGCCATGCTGCTGATGGATACCATCGTTGCCAGTGCCATAATTGCCAATACTTTCGTTTTCATTGTTCTTGATTTAGTTGATTATCAAATCGTTCGATACAAAAGTAAGGGCTATCGTAGCGCAAGGAAAGTAAAAGAGGATGGGCGCGCAAAGATGGGAGACGAAGCTGCCGGAGGGACGGATGAATGTGTATAGTAGCTCACCGCACCAGCAACACCTCGCCAGCCACCACCTCCAAGGCCTCTCCGGGCGGCCTCCGGTACATTGCCTTGTAGGCATAGATCCCCGCCGGGGCGGGTTTCCCGAAGGCGGCGCCGTCCCAGCGGGCGCCGTCCCTCTGGCCTTCGTACAGCAGGGAACCCCAGCGGCTGAACACCTGAAGTTCCGCCAGCTCAATATCCGGGCCGTAGGGCTGGAATACATCGTTGCGGCCATCGTCATTGGGGGAGAAAGCGTTGGGCAGGTAAATGCCGGGGCGGCAATCGCCGGCCGGGATCGAGAGATTCAGCACGGTGTCGCAAGCGCCGTTGGATGCCAGTACGCGGTAGGCGCTGGGCGCTGCTATGGGGTAGGGGTTGTCGGTAGAGCCGTCGTCCCATTGTACCGAAAGGGGGGCGCCGTCCAGGGCCTGTATTTCCAGCAGGATGGGCCTGCCGGGGCATACCGAGGTGTCCGGCAGCGGCCGGAGCAGAAGGGGTGGGGCAAAGGTTATCCGGATGCTGTCCTGCCCGGTGCAGCCGGTGGCGGCATCAGTGACGGTAAGAATGTAATTGCCTTCTGCCAAGACCGTCAGGCGGGGCGAAGCGGCGGCAGTGCTCCACTGGTAGATCGGCTGGGCGGCATCGGTTTGGGATATGATCTCCAGGGAGGCGCCCCCGCAGAGGGTGGTGTCGGGCCCGAGTGCCACTTCTGGCAGCGGATACAGGCTCAGCATAAGCGTATCCGAGCGGGCGCAGCCGGTATTGCTGGCGGCGGTGAGGCCATAGGCGCCGGGCTCCTCTGCTTC
>JAGQXQ010000049.1 GCA_020436535.1 Phaeodactylibacter sp. | reverse complement strand
TTACTTAATTTACAGAGTACTCAGTTTGCCGTGTTGCAAACCGAAGCAATTCCTAAATGGGGTAACAAACCGGAGGTGAGGGCGGGTATCTGCCAAAGGGAACGCGAAGAACTAACTCAACGGTTTCTGGAATTCCTGAATGGCTAGTGCCGGCAGTACTAGTGATCATTCCTCCGCTTTGTCCGGCAGGATTTCCTAAAGCCTCAGTATGGTAGTGCTTAATCGCTCGTTTTGGCTTCGCTCGTTTCGGCTTCGTTCGTTTCGACTTCGTTCGTTTTGGCTTCGTTCGTTTTGGCTTCGTTCGTTTCGACTTCGCTCAACGAGCTTTGAGATCCCATAGCTGCCCGAGCGGAGCCGAGGGCAGCGGAGCCGAGGGCAGCGGGGTTATTCCTATAATGCGTTTCATTCTGGCATTCGGCTAGCTTGTGTAATTTCCCAGGATGGTTGTTGATGAGCGCCTCTTTCTTTTTCCTGCTCCAGCCCTGTACTTGTTTTTCCCGGTAGAATGCCTCATCAATCCGGGAGAAGGTTTCGAAATAAATCAGTTTAACAGGCAGCCTTTTGCGAGTGTGGTTGGCGCCTTCGCCACGCTGGTGTTGGGACAATCGCCTTTCCAGGTCTTTGGTACTCCCTGTATAATAACTTCCGTCGGCGCACTCCAGGATGTACATATAGCCTCTTATTTTCATGACTGTTCTATTTTCCTTCGAACAGGCTTAGCAGCCTGCTCCAAGGGTTATAATTGATAAGGAATGTATTTTAAAGTAATAAAAATAACATTTTTTGTTTTTATTTGCAAAACCTTTTGTTTCACTCCGCAGCTTCTCAAAGGAAACTACCCAAAAGCAACACTTTTGCCCGATTTCAACTAGTTTTATACTTTACCGCTACTCAACTTGCAGCCAAAAACAGATGATCCTCATTCCACAAAGACTGTTCGAGAATAAAAATGTGAATATCATCCTGAGAGATGGCAATGTCTGCATTCTCAGTAAAGAACTGACGGAATCGGTAGTGAACCGGAAGGGCTACATTTCCAACCACCTCGTCTCCATACAGCTTTCGGGCGAGCAGCACATTCACACCTACGACGATAAGCTGATCAAGGTGAAGCCCAACGAGGTGCTGTTCATCCCGCGGGGCATGTATCATGTTTCCGACCTTATTCCTGAAGAAGATACGTTTCAAAACCTCTTATTTTATTTCGATGACAGCCTTATTCAGGAATTCCTTTCTACCTCCAGAGTGCCAAAGGTGTCCAGTAAATCTGTCCCCGATTATCTCAAATTTGGTGTAGTTCCACCCATTCGGATATTTGCGGAATCGCTTATCAATATCTATCAAACCAACCACCTGCGCAACAAGAACTTCCTCAACCTGAAGATCCTGGAATTACTCTATCTACTCAACGGCCTGGCCACGGAACAGCAGTTTGCCAACTTCCTCTTCCGCCTCACTCTGCCCAAAAAGCGGAACATCAAAACCTTCATGGAAAAGAACTTCGACAAGCCCCTGAAGATCGAGGATTACGCCTACCTGACCGGCCGAAGCCTCAGTACCTTTCGCCGGGATTTTAAATCCTATTACGACATCACCCCTCAGAAGTGGCTGAAGGAAAAACGCATGGATAAGGCCATGGCCATTCTGATGGAAAAGGAGGTGAGCGTCACCGAACTAGCCTACGAGGTGGGGTACGATAACATCTCCTACTTCATCAAGGAATTCAATAATAAATTCGGCCAAACGCCCAAGCAGTATATCCTTTCCTTACACCGGAACCGATTGGAGAATTAGTTGCCGGCAGAATTGATAAGTTTCCGGCCTCCATTAAGCCTCCAGAAAACTTACCAAGTCTCATCCTTGCCGGATTGCTGACGCAAAAGTGGTATTTCTGCCGGATTCCGAATAGTTTCCCGCCTGATATAACCTCACCTTTGTATCGAAAGGATTTTTTATCATTCACAATTTTCGATACCATGTCAGTTCAAACCAAAGTGCCTTCTTATCAGAAAGAACTTAAAGGTCGTTGTTTATTTAACTCAACCTTTATTTACAAAACTGAAAAACATACAATTACAATATGAAAATCACATTTATCGGCCTGGGCATTATGGGCAGCCGCATGGCGGCGAATTTATTAAAAAATGGAGCGGATGTAACCGTATGGAACCGCTCCCAGGCTCCGGTGGAGGCGCTGAAGGCTCAAGGAGCGAAAACAGTATCTTCTGCCAGTGAAGCCGCCGCTGGAGCGGATGTCGTATTCAGCATGCTTTCCACCCCCGAAGTGGTGGAGGGTATATTCCTGGAAGAAGGGGGCGTTTTATCCGCCATGAAAGCAAACGCCATCTGGGTAGATTGCTCCACGGTCAACCCTTCCTTTACGCTCAAGGCCAGCCAGGCGGCGGTAAAAGCCGGTGTCCGGTTTGTTGACGCCCCGGCCGCAGGTACCAAGCCCCAGGCGCAAAATGCAGAGCTGGTGTTTTTTGTCGGGGCAGCAAAAGCAGTGCTGACGGCAGTAGAACCTTATCTCAATATGATGGGCAACAAAGTCCTTCACATCGGAGAAACCGGGAAAGGGGCCTCCTTCAAAATGATCGTCAACATTATGCTGGCCCAGTCTATGGCCATCTTCTCGGAAGCGGTGCTGCTGGGCGAAAAGATGGGGCTCTCCAAAGAATTCTTATTAAATGTAGTGCCCAACCTGGCAGTAGCTGCCCCCTTTACCAAATTCAAGGCAGAAATGGTGCGCAATGGCAATTACGAAGTGCAGTTCCCACTGGAGTTGATGCACAAGGATCTGCACCTAGCCGCCGTCACTGCCTACGAACTGAACCAGCCGCTCTACCTGGCAAATGTAACGAAGGAGCTGTTCGCTGAAGCCGATAAAAAGGGGATGGGCAGGCTGGACTTCGCGGCTATCCACAAATTCCTGGAGGAACGGTAGCCTTTTATTGCAATTTACAAATATCGGCCAATAACAATCTTTATCTTTGCCCCATGCCGATACCGGAAAAATACATCCCCATCGACTGCAACTTCTACGACCGCATCGAAGCGGCCATCGTACAACGCAGAACGGTGTGCCTGGAATATCTGAATGCCGGGGGGCACAATGCTTTGGCCGAAACAAAATTACAGGATACCCAAACCAGGGAAGGGGAAGAATTTCTCATACTGCCCTCAGTACTCTGTAAAATAAATA
>JAGQXQ010000309.1:13142-43414 GCA_020436535.1 Phaeodactylibacter sp. | reverse complement strand
GACCAAATGCTGGGAGAACTCATCTTCCGCTACGGGTGGGTTACCTATTTGATCTTATTCCTCATCATTTTCATTGAGACCGGCCTGGTAGTCATCGCTTTTTTCCCGGGGGATGGGTTGCTATTTTCCGCAGGCCTCTTTGCGGCCGCCGGCTCTCTGGAGTTGGCCATTCTGCTTCCCTTATTATCTATCGCCACTATAAGTGGCAACATTTCCAATTACTATATCGGCAGGTATCTGGGGCACCGTTTTTTCCAAAAGAAAAATACAGTTTGGGCGCGGCAACTGGAAAAAGCGCACCAGTACCACGAGCGTTATGGGCCCTGGGCAGTGGCACTTAGCCGCTTTTTTCCCTTCATGCGTACTTTGGTGCCTTTTGCCGCCGGGCTTTCCCGAATGTCTTTCCGGCTTTTTAACCCTTACAATATTATCGGTGGGCTAGCCTGGGCCTGTGCCTACTTGCTGGCCGGTTTTTTCTTCGGGGAGATTCCCTGGGTGAAGAGCCATTTTGGCCTGATCTTTTCCGGCCTGATTTTAGGGCTGCTCCTGGTGTTTTTATATGGGGTAGGAAAAGCGCTATGGCATAGGCACGGGCAGGAGTGATTTTTTTTTGTTGAAAAACCCAATTGGATTGCTAAATTGTAAGCAATCCCGGAAGCAATGCTTTTGGAAAGCGGTTAGCAATGTTGGCTCAATATGGGCGTTCAACCCGCTGAACCAGGCACATCCGGGTAAACCCATACTCCTAATACTCCCAAAATACTATGATCAACCATTATTTGGACATTGCCCCTGAAGTTATGGACGCGCTCAACGAAAACCGGGCGGTTGTCGCATTGGAATCGACGATTATTTCCCACGGAATGCCGTATCCGCAAAATGCGGAAACTGCTCTTCGGGTAGAACAGAAGGTCCGCGCCGGCGGAGCCATTCCTGCCACCATGGCCATCCTTGGTGGGCGCCTCAAGGCGGGCCTAAGCCCTAAAGAGATCGACTATCTGGGAGAAAAGGGCGCCCAGGTTACCAAGGTGAGCCGCCGGGACCTCCCCGTTCTGCTGGCCAGTGGCCGGGACGGAGCCACCACCGTAGCTTCCACCATGATCATTTCCCGGCTGGCCGGCATCGCTGTCTTTGCAACCGGCGGCATCGGAGGGGTGCACCGTGGGGCTGTTCAGACGATGGACATCTCCGCCGACCTGCAGGAACTGGCGCGCACCAACGTAGCCGTCGTCTGCGCCGGCGCCAAGTCCATCCTCGACCTGAAACTCACACTGGAATATTTGGAGACATATGGAGTGCCGGTGCTCGGCTATCAGACGGATGAGTTCCCCGCCTTTTACAGCCGTCACAGCGGCCTGCCCGTCGACTTCCGGGTAGAGAATGCCTTAGAGATCGCCAAAGTGATGAAGGCCAAGTGGAGCCTCGGCCTGGAGGGCGGCCTGGTCATCGCCAACCCCATCTCCGAAGCGTATGCTATGTCTGGAGATAGCATCAACATCGCCATCAGCCGTGCTATTGCTGAAGCAGACGCCAAAGGCATCAAAGGAAAAGCGCTGACTCCATTTCTGCTGTCGAAAATTGAAGCGCTTACCGGAGGCAAGAGCCTGCAGGCCAATATCCAGCTGGTACTCAACAATGCAGCGTTAGCCGCAGCCCTGGCTGTAGCGTATGCGGGTATCGAGGCCAAGGGGCCACGTTCGTAGTTCAATTTTTAATATGGCGGCCTCCAATTTTTGATGTTTAGTATTGGCTTTTTGATTATTTGTGAAATTTACATGCCTCTCGGAAACTAAACCCAAAATTTATATCGTTGTAAAGCTAACAGCCTGCTCCGGTAGGAGTAACGGGCAGGCAGAGAGAAAACTACCGAGACGAACCGGGAGGCCGCCCCTCCGTTTACGACAGCAGATTCATCTGAGAGAACACACTTTACACTTCTGGAACAAGGCGCCACGACTACTTCAGCATCACAATCGAAGCAACGTTACCTACCCGTGTATTTGCTTACTGCTCCGCACCTGAATGTGCGCAGACACCATTTTCCCGTTAAAAAAACAAACCCCATGTCCCCCACTCTCATGATTACCCTCGGCGTTTCAGCCCTTGTTGTATTGCTCTATTTTTTCGCCCAGCAGGCCAATGCAACCAATTCGCGGCGCCAGCCTCAAAATCCAGTTCCTCCTCTACAGGGCTACGGCCCCCATTCCATGTCATATCAACCGCAGCCTATGGCAATGGAGGAACAGGCTTCCGGCCTTTCATTCTGGCCGATATTGGCATTGGCCGGCATCGCCGCTATATTCTACCTGGGGTACAGGAGTACGCCAGCGAAAACAACATACCTGCCTTCGCGGAGTGATACCCCAACCAATACGAAGAATCGTACTTCAGGCCAGTTTGATTACGGCCATCCAGATAAAGAAGTCTATTTTATTCCCAAGGAGGAAAGGCCGGAGTACACTGTACCGCTGTCCACTCCACGCACCAATACCCGAAGAGGGGAGAGGAGAGCCGTTGAGCCTTATGAGTATTCAACCGAAAAGGAAGCCTCCGGGCCGACAACATCCTATGAAGCGCCTGATTACCGGCAGGGATATGGCGTACAGCTATTCGCCACGGAAAAAGGTTGGTGGGAAGAAGCTCACGTCCGTGAAATCCAGCGGAACTACCATAACCATCTGTTGTTGATCGGCACGGGCTATACTTCGGAGCAGGTACAGGTGAATAAGTTCCTCCTCGGGCCTTTCAACACCAAAGCCGAGGCCAGCCAGTTTGCCAGGCAAATAGGAAAAGCATTTCCCGGCGCGTTTGCTGTTGATTTATCCAAGCTGGAACAAGTCAGGCGATACTGGGCAGTCCCTTAAGATCAGAATTCACTCTTGAGGTGAAACTGCACCTTTGGATGGTTTTCCTTGGACAACTTCAGGCTCCAGGCAGACTCGGCAAGATAGACCAGTTGGCCATGTTTATCGCGGGCGATATCCTTGCGGCGGCGGTCCAGGAATTCCTTCAGGGCTTTCTCGTCATCACAGCTGACCCAACAAGCCTTGTACAAGTTAAGCGGCTCGTATGAACAACGGGCGCCATACTCATGCTCGAGGCGGTACTGAATAACATCGAACTGCAGAGCGCCAACAGTACCGATGATTTTCCTTCCATTGTCTTCCTTGATGAATAACTGGGCGACCCCCTCGTCCATGAGCTGCTCCAGGCCTTTATCGAGCTGCTTGTATTTCATGGGGTCAGCATTGTTGACGTATCGGAACTGTTCGGGTGAGAAGCTGGGAATCCCTTTAAAATGAAGGACTTCACCTTCTGTGACCGTATCGCCTATCTTAAAGTTGCCGGAGTCGTAGAGGCCGATCACATCACCGGGAAAGGCCTCGTCGATCACCATTTTTTTATCGGCCATGAAGCTGGTGGGGTTGGCAAATTTCATTTTGCGGTTCTGCCGGACGTGCAGATAGTTGGTGTTGCGCTGAAATTTACCCGAGCAAACCCGCAGGAAGGCGATGCGGTCGCGGTGCTTGGGGTCCATATTGGCGTGGATCTTAAATACGAAACCGGCAAACTGATCTTCGCCAGGGGTTACCATTCGCTCTTCGGTAATGCGGGGCAGCGGCGCCGGAGCGATCTCAACGAAACAATCCAGCAGCTCCCGAACACCGAAGTTGTTAATGGCGCTGCCGAAGAAAACCGGAGAAAGCTCCCCATCGAGGTAGGCCTGCCGGTTGAAGGGAGGATAGACTTCTTCCACCATTCGGACCTCCTCGCGCAGTTCGCGGGCAGCAGTTTGGCCGACGTGCTTTTCAAGCTCCGTGCTTTTCAGGTCGGTAATTTCAATGGTGTCTTCTTCCAGTTGCTTGCCGTGTGGCCGGAAAAGGACAAGCTTCTGTTCGTAGAGGCTGTACACCCCTTTGAAACGCTGCCCCATGCCGATCGGCCAGCTTAGCGGACGGACGGTGAGCCCCAGTTTTTGCTCCAGGTCATCCAGCAGGTCAAAGCCATCGAGCCCTTCGCGGTCCATCTTGTTGATGAAAACCATGATAGGCGTTTTCCGCATCCGGCAAACCTCCACCAGTTTCTCGGTTTGCATTTCCACCCCCTTAGCCACGTCGATCACCACAATCACACTGTCGACCGCCGTGAGCGTACGATAGGTATCTTCGGCAAAGTCCTGGTGGCCGGGTGTATCGAGAATATTGATTTTCGTGTTGCGGTAATCAAAGGCCATGACCGAAGTGGCAACGGAAATGCC
Source organism: Phaeodactylibacter sp. (assembly GCA_020436535.1). Lineage (GTDB taxonomy): Bacteria > Bacteroidota > Bacteroidia > Chitinophagales > Saprospiraceae > JACJXW01. The sequence goes on along the minus strand of JAGQXQ010000309.1, from coordinate 39,156 downwards.
CCGCTGGCGTTCTATCTCCATAAAGTCGGAGGTAGCGCTGCGCTTGATCTTATTGGATTTGACTGCGCCGGCGACCTGGATAGCACCGCCAAACAACAATAGTTTTTCTGTAAGGGTTGTTTTACCGGCGTCCGGATGGCTGATGATGCCGAAAGTACGCCGTTTTTGTATTTCTTTGAGAACGTTCATGCATTTCTTTATTTCAGCCTGCAAAGGTAAGGAATTCAAGCAAATGTGGGTAAGAATTGTTGTTATACAAAGGCCTTTGCCCCCTTGCCGTGAAAGATATTGACTATATTGTGAAGGTTTTACGCCCCCTTTAGATAGCTAGTAGATCATCATTAGCTGCATTGACCTTGATTAACCAACTTAAATAGATGCTTGAACTTGCTGGAATAATCATTCTGGGTATCCTTGCACAGTGGGTCGCCTGGCGGATTCGGGTGCCATCCATTTTGCCGTTGATCCTTATCGGGCTGTCGGTGGGCCCCTTATCCACCTTTTTCACAGTTGACGGGGAAAAACTGATAGAGCCTATCTATCGTGCGAACCCGGAAGGATTGGGTATTTTTCCAGACAAGTATTTGTTTTCTTTTGTCTCTCTGGCTATTGGCGTCATTTTGTTTGAAGGAGGCCTCACGCTGAAACGCAGGGAGATTTCCGGCGTAGGGCCGGCTATTCTTAAGTTGATTACGTTAGGGCCCCTCGCCACTTTCTTTGGCGGAGGACTGGCGGCCCATCTTATTCTTGGGTTAAATTGGCCCATCTCCTTTCTGTTTGGCGCTCTGGTTATTGTTACCGGCCCCACCGTCATCGCACCTATTCTACAAAACATACCACTCAACCGCAATGTTGCCACCGTGTTAAAATGGGAAGGTATTCTCATTGACCCGATTGGAGCGCTGGTAGCAGTATTGGTATTTGAATTTATTCGATCCGCTCAGGGCGGCGCCGAATTTACTACTCATGCATTCGTTTCCTTCTTTCAGATCATCATGATCGGGTTGTCAATGGGAACCCTGGCTGCTTTGGCCCTGTATCAATTGATCAAAGCCGAGCTTATCCCCAATTATTTACTCAATGTATTCACCCTGGCGTGTGTGCTGGCCGTATTTGTTTTCTCCGACTTGTTAGCTCACGAGTCCGGCCTATTGTCAGTGGTAGTCATGGGCATGGTGATGGGCAACCTCAATGTTCCAAGGATAAAAGAGATCCTTTCGTTTAAGGAATCGCTGAGCGTATTGCTGATCTCGATCCTTTTTATCATTCTCGCAGCCAATATTGATATGAAGGATATTCATATCATTCTGGATGACTGGCGGGCCCTGGCACTGTTTGCGGCAGTGGTGTTCATTCTACGGCCGTTGGGGGTTTTCATCAGTACCTGGAACTCCGAGCTCAAGCTATCCGAAAAGGCATTCATTTCCTGGGTGGGCCCAAGAGGAATCGTTGCGGCCGGCATAGCCTCCCTGTTTGGCATCACCCTGACCTCTGAAGTTCCTCCGGTCCCGGATGCCGAATTCCTGGTTCCACTTGTTTTCATGATCGTGCTGGGTACGGTTTTGCTCAACGCTACTACCGCCAGGATGGTAGCCAAACTACTGAAGGTAACCCTGGATGCCTCAGAGGGCATTCTCATTATTGGCGCCAATGGCGCTGCACGGATCATTGGCAAGTATTTGCTGGATAATAATCGCCATGTGGTGCTGATCGACAATAACGAAAGCAGTATCAAAAAAGCCAAAGAATTGGGCCTGGAGGCGTTCATGGTCAATATTTATACGGATGACCTGGGAGACCAGTTTGAATTGCTGGATATGGGATACATGGTGGCTATGACCAGTAGCACCGATATCAATGAATATGCGGTGCGAAAGTATCAGAAAATATTCGGCGAAAACGGCACTTTCCGCCTTATTACACCGGAGGAATTGAAAAAAAGCCGGCCAGAAATCCCGCAGCAGGGCATTTTTTCCTATACCGATGATTTTCTGAACCTCAATGAAGTAGCCCGGGACTACCCGGCGGTCAACGAAGTTAATGTCTCCGATAAAGAAGAATTGGAACAACTTGTAAAACGAACTGCGACAAACCCCGATACGGCCCCACTCTTTATCAAAACAGATACCGGCTCTCTTGAAGTTATACCTCCCATACTGGATGGCCTTACTGTTACCGATGGCTTTCAATTGATCTACCTTGGTAAAAACCAGGAAAAAGCTCCTGCTGAATAGCTCCTGCCATTCCAAAAATGATCCGGTAATCCAAGAACATTTCTCTTTCCTTGTTGTTGATACACAAGCTTTACTATTATTCTGAATGACAACACTTTTACCTACACGGTAATTTTCTCTACACAATGAAGAGATTATAAAAATTGCGATTCTTTTTCAGTCAGAGGCTTATGTCCTGGCTGGAATTCGCATGGTGACTGAGGCTTTTTTAGGAGAGGCTGCTCGACAGCCTCTCCTTTTTTTATTATATTCAGTGATAGTTTTTCAAAAGTCAAATGTCTCTTAATTAAAACTTTCTTCACTCATAGCAAACCTATTAAACAAAAATACTGTTACTTTGTAAGTAGCCCTTATTTTCATAAGAAATTCCTCGCTTCACCATGCTAAATATTCTGAAATTCGATTTTTCCAATCTCAAAGGCGACTTTTTCGGTGGCCTTACGGCAGGTATTGTGGCCCTGCCTCTGGCTCTTGCTTTCGGTGAACAGACCGACCTGGGCGCTATCGCCGGCTTATACGGCGCTATAGCCATCGGTGTATTAGCGGCAATATTTGGCGGAACCTCCACCCAGATTAGCGGCCCTACCGCTCCGATGACGGTTGTTTCTGCAGTAGTTATTGCCGACGCCATTGCTTACGCGGGCAGCCTCGAAACGGCCCTTCCCATCATCATTGCCACCTTCTTTTTGGCAGGCGCACTTGAATCGACTTTAGGCATTTTCCGATTGGGGAAATACGTTAAGTACATACCTTATCCTGTGGTATCGGGGTTTATGAGCGGAATCGGCGTGATCATTGTGATCACCCAGATCTTTCCTTTTTTCGGAGTATCAGCGCCGAACGGAGGGCCAATGGGTACACTAAGGGCCATTCATGAAATTCCGGAAATCGTGAATATTTATTCCGTCGGAGCTGCGTTGATCACGATCGCTTTGATCTATCTGGTTCCCCGCCTTACAAAAGCTATTCCAAGTACGCTGGTTGCGCTCCTTCTGGTTTCTCTGGCGGCCTTTTTCATTTTGCCATCCGGAAGTGTATTGCGGCTCAATTCCAGCGGCCCTATACCAACTGGCCTGCCTGAGCTTCACCTTGGCTTCTTCAGCGTATTTTTGGACATTAACCACGTGGTTGTCATTTTCGAATATGCGGTAACGCTAGCATTTCTTGGAGCTATCGATTCCCTGCTCACGTCAATTGTAGCAGATAACATTACGAAAACCAAGCACGATAGCAACCGGGAACTCATCGGGCAGGGCATTGGTAATATGGGCGCTGCTTTCATCGGCGGGCTACCCGGCGCCGGAGCTACGATGCGGACAGTGATCAACGCCAATGCGGGGGGTAAAACGAGAATTTCCGGCGTTTTTGCCGGTCTTTTTCTTCTGGTCGTCCTTCTGGGTATCGGCGCTTTGGTAGGGCACATCCCCAATGCCGTCCTGGCAGGGATTTTGATCACCGTGGGAATTGGCATCATCGATTACAAAGGGTTGAGCCACATTCGTTCAGTGCCTCGTTCTGACGCTTTTGTAATGATTGCAGTAATGCTCCTTACGGTGTTTGTAGACCTGTTGGTTGCGGTGGGCGTCGGCATGGTGCTATCCGCTATCTTGTTTATGAAAAAGATATCCGACGTTGTGGACCACAAGACAAGATCAGCTCCCCTGAAAGATTTTGCCAGAGAGGTGCCATGGAGGGATGAAGGCAGTATTATTGATGAGGTGGGGGACCGGGTTTACATCAAACACCTGGATGGCCCGTTGTTCTTTGGCTTTGCCTCCCGATTCCAGGATATGATCAAGGCGCTGCCCAAGATCAAAACGGTAGTGATCCGTATGGACCGGGTACCTTATGTCGATCAATCTGGCCTGTATGCCATGGAAGAAGCCATTCAGGAACTGCAAGAGCAGGGTATCCTGGTAGTTTTTACCGGCCTGCACGGGCAACCTCTTGATATGTTCAAGCGGATCAACCTGATTCCCGGCCTGGTTTCTGAAGAGTACCTTTTCGAGACGTTCGAAGAATGTGTAAACTGGCTGAAACCTTTCATCCGGGATGAAGGCCTGGATCAACTAGCCATTGACCAGGTTTATGGGAATGGCAATAGCAGAAAAAAAAGAGAAAAAGAAACTGAGAAAGGAGCCAAAGCTCCCAATCCTGAAAATCTTCGGGAAATATAAAAGACAGGTACTGCCGGCCCGGCCGGGCCGGCAGTACCTGTCTAGTGATATCAGCGCCCACCTCTTGCTCCACAAAACTGTGCTCTGCAGCCCAAAAGAGGCTCACCCAATTAGAGATTAGAAGCAGTTGACCGGCCCGGTACTCCAGCCCAATCGCTTTTTATACTAACTTTATCGATAGTAGCCCGTTCATTTTTCAAATAAATACTTACATTTGAAGTAGTATTAAGAGTTTGTTCAAAATTCAATCAATGGGCTACAATCGGCAAATTTTATCCTGCACTGCGTTAAAAAGCCTCGCCATACCTTCCTGGTATGCCTATGTTTTTTGCCTTGTTCAGAACAAAATTTCCTCACTTTCGCCTCATCATCGAAATNNCGAAATTTGAACAAACTCTAAACCGGAGCGAGCTATGGCCATCACGATACAAATGAAGCTTAACGAGCAATTGTACCTGAAAGACCCTCAGGATACTCGACTCGGCCGTAAGATCATTCAACATAGCATACTGCTCATTGATGAAATAGGATTTGAGGCCTTCACCTTTAAAAAATTAGCAGATCAGATAGGATCAACTGAAGCTTCAGTCTACCGGTATTTTACAAATAAGCACCTGCTGCTGGTTTACCTGCTTTGCTGGTATTGGGAATGGATGAAATTCCGCATCGATTACAATACCATGAATATCGAAGATGCCAGGAAGAAACTGCGGATCGCCATTTCTTCCATAGTAGATACTACCCGCCGCAATACTTCCATCGAATTTGTGGACGAAGATGTGCTGCATCGTATCGTTGTGGCCGAGGCCACCAAGGCCTACCATACCAAGGAGATAGACAAGGAGAACAAACATGGTTTCTTCATAACCTATAAAGCCCTGGCCAAAAAGATCTCCAACATCATTAAAGAAATTGACCCCAATTACCCCTACCCACGCGCGCTGGCCAGTACCTTGCTGGAAATGGCCAATAATCACATCTACTTTGCCCTGCACCTCCCTGCTTTGACCGATATCACAGTGGAAGGGGGCGACCTTAGCCAGGTGGAACAGCTATTGGAGGACTTTGCCTTCGGGCTCTTAAATGCAGCAGATAAAGAATAAGAGTTTTAAAATAGCTTTCCCTGTCCATTTTTTTCAATGTCAAAATCTATGCTATCCCCCGCTTTGAGCTTTCCTTCAGGCTTGCTGTCCTCCTTTGCCGTTTGTTTATTGGAAGCCTCTGCTTTAACCCCTTCGCTGATTTCCACGATTCCAGTCAGCCGTTGATCACTGACTTTGTTGCCGATGGCTCTCCACCCTTTAACATCGACAAAGCTGGCAAGGTCGAGCTCACTCTCCACTTTTTTGGAATTGACCTTAATGCTGTACTGTATCTTTGGCTCAGCCTCCACGGAAGCGTAGAGCAGTTTCGTTTTGCGGTCCTCAGTCAGGAACGGGAAGCGCTGGCCGGTAGTAGTCGTTTCGATTAGGAAGCGCTTAGCCATGGTCCAGCCCCGTTCTCCTTCGAAGTAAACAACATTGAGCACCTGATTCGGGTCAAATTTACCGATATGAAGGATCTCTTTGGGATCGAAGCGTTTGTTGAGGTCCATTTCCACCACTTCATAAGCCCCTTCCTTGTATAGCACCAGAATGGTATCCCCGGTGTCGAAGGCTCCGAGAAATTTTCCACGCTCGTCGGTATTGAGTCGCCCGCTCACCTCGTCAACCCATACTTTAAGAGCGCCCAGGGTCGATTTGCCCACTTCTTTCAACGCTACTTTTCTTACCGGGTATTTGGTCAATGTGTTGCCCTTGGAACTACGGCCCTTGATGTCCAGATCCCCAAAATCGTAATCAAACAACTTGATCCGGGCTCGGCTACCCTGGGTCAATTGTACAGTGACCACTTCCGCCTCTCCATTCGGATTGGCGCTGAAATAGAGTACCTTGGACCCCTTCTCCCCGGTGGTCAGGTCGTACTCCCGGTCCCGGGTAATAGCCTTAACATTAAACCGTTTGGCAAAGCTGCGCCCGGACTTTCCATCGGTGTATGCCATGTTATAAGTCGTACGGCCGTCGCCCTTTTTCCAGACATCGATATGGATAATGTCCTTACCGACGAAGACCTTATCTGAAATCCGGGATACCAGAAACTTGCCGTCGCTGCGGAAAACGATGATGTCGTCGATGTCCGAGCAATCACAAACGAACTCATCTTTTTTCAAGCTGGTGCCGATGAACCCTTCCGTCCGGTTGACGTACAATTTGGCGTTGTTGGCCACCACTTCTGTGGCTTCAATAGTATCGAAAGTAGTGATCTTAGTGCGGCGTTCCCGCCCTTTACCGTGTTTGGCAAGCAACTCTTCGAAGTAAGCAATGGCGTAATCGACCAGGTTGTCAAGATGATGCTGCACCTCCTTCAGTTCTTCTTCCAGCCTGGCAATCAGTTCATCCGCTTTGAAAGAATTGTACTTGGAGATGCGTTTGATCTTAATCTCCGTCAGGCGAACCAGGTCCTCTTCGGTAATCTCCCGCAGCAAGCGCAACCGCTTATCCCCCTTTGGGGTCGTCTCGCCTGGCGTCACCACATACTTGCGCAGGCCCTTATCGACCGCTTCCAGAACAGCCTCCCAGGTTTCACACTCCTCAATATCCCGATAGATGCGCTTTTCGATGAAAATTTTCTCCAGGCTGGCGAAGTGCAGTTTTTCCAGCAATTCCCCTTTGCGGATCTCGAGTTCCCGGCGAAGCAGTTCTTTGGTCCGCTCGGTAGAGATCTCTAGTATCTCCTCTACCGTCAGGAAGTGAGGCTTATCGTCAATGATGACACAAGCATTGGGAGAAGCCGGAATTTCGCAATAGGTAAAGGCGTAGAGGGCATCGATCGTCAGGTCGGGAGAAGTGCCCGGGGCCAGTTCCACCAGTATTTCCACCTCCTGAGCGGTATTGTCTGAAACTTTCTTGATCTTTATTTTTCCCTTGTCATTCGCCTTGATGATGCTGTCGATCAGGCTGGTAGTGGTTACCCCGTAAGGCATCTCGCGGATAGCCAGAGTAGATTTATCGACGCGATCGATCATTGCCCGGATTTTCACCCGCCCGCCTCGCTTGCCTCCGTTGTAATCGGTGACATCAATCGAACCGCCCGTTTGAAAATCAGGATAGATTTTTACTTTCTTCCCTTGTAGTATCTTAATGGATGCTTTGACGAGTTCTACAAAGTTATGGGGTAAAATTTTAGTAGAAAGCCCAACGGCAATACCATCGGCGCCCTGAGCCAGGAGCAGCGGAAATTTCATGGGCAGGTCTATCGGCTCTCGCTTTCGGCCGTCATAGGTAAGCTGCCATTCCGTCGTCTGTGGATTAAAGGCAATATCGAGGGCCAGTTTGGTCAGGCGCGCTTCAATGTAACGCGAAGCGGCGGCGCTGTCCCCGGTCCGCACATCCCCCCAGTTACCTTGAGGGTCGATGAGCATATCCTTCTGTCCGAGGTTGACCAGAGCGTCTCCAATTGCGGCATCTCCATGTGGATGATATTGCATGGTCTGCCCGATGATATTGGCCACCTTGTGATAACGCCCATCGTGCATCTCCCGCATGGCATGCAGGATACGCCGCTGCACCGGCTTCAGTCCATCGTTGATGGAAGGCACGGCGCGCTCCAGTATAACGTAAGAGGCATAGTCCAGAAAATAATCCTGGTACATACCCTTAAGCGTGATGATGTTATCCTGTCCGTTCTGTTCTTCTATGCTTGTATTTTCGCTCATTTTGATCTCCTGGCTGTGAACTCTAAAACATGCTATTGCGTATAGCAAAGTTACAAATTTAACACCAATTTTAAAAACAAAATATTTTGTTTTTCCGATTTTAAAATATTTTGTTTTAATTCATTTCTTCACTCTTTCACCCTCTCACCTGTTCCCAGGCTAGCTTGGCGGCGGCCAGGTCTTCCAACGCATGCCCTACCGATTTAAAGAGGGTGATCGCCTTCGGACTCTGACGGCCGAAGCATTCCTCCCGGCAGAGGCTAAACAGGTCGCCGGGAATTTCTTCCGCCCGGAGGATACCATTTCGGATTGGCTCCACGATATCGCCGGTCTCTTTCAGGGCGCCTTCCAAAGTATCTACATAAACGAGGGCGCGGCGGATGGCTTCGTCATCGGCCTCGCGCATGTTGGGTTTAAACGAGCCTACCAGGTCGAGGTGCTGGCCGGCTTTTAGCCAGCGGCCCATCACCAGCGGATTCGGGCTCAGGGTAGCACAGCTGACGATATCGGCTTCGGCAATAACAGCGGATAAGTCGCCTACCGGGCTGGTGGAATATTGGGTGTTTTTCAGTTCTGCAGCCAGGTTTTTTGCCTTTGTAAGGTTTCTGCCCCATATCAACACTCTTTCTATCGGGCGTACACTGGCATGAGCCCGAATGAGATAGGGCGCCAGCACACCCGTTCCTACCATGAGCAATGTTTTGCTTTCTGGCCGCGAAAGAAAACTGGAAGCCAGCGCAGAGGCCGCGGCGGTTCGAAGGTTGGTGAGCGCCCTGGCGTCCACCTGAACGACAGGCGTACCGGTAGGAGTCTCGAAGAGCGTATAGATGCCCTGTATCGTGGGCAGTCCCTGTCGGCGATTATGAGGGTTCACTGCAACGAGCTTAACGCCAAAATACTGGCCATCATCCCAGGCGGGCATCAGCAGCAAGGTGCCGTTCTCTGCCTCACCGGGAATCGGATAATCGTGATGGTGCCGCAGAGGGACGTGGTAATGGCCGGCAAAAGCCTGCCTTAAGCAACCTATCAATTGAGAAAAAGGAAGCAAGGCTTCCAGTTGATGGGCATCGAGGAACTGCATAGTGGTTTTATCGTTCGTGCGGCCAAATGTTAATTTCTCCGAATGAAGAGTTAGGGTCAATAATATTCCAGCCTGACCAGCCTCAGCCGGTTACGCCGTTCGCTGGGGATGATCAGTTCTTTGGAGTCCACCTGGACGGCGTCGCGGAAACGGAGCCTCAGTTTGAGGTTTTCGGTGCTCAGCAGACTGTTTCGTTCCGCTTGCCCATTGCCTTTAAGGACGTATTCGCTAACTGTATTTTCGTATTTGACCTCATCGTTGAAAAGGAAGCGGAGGCTACTGGGTGTTTTGAAGAGAAAATAGGAGGAATACATACCATCATCGTCTTGTGAATACTGCTTTTTATGAAGTACCGTTTTCCAATGGGTTTCCCCGGAGGGGTGGATCGAAATAACAAAGACCTCATCGTAGTAATAATCGATGGCAAACCGGCCGCTGACGTCGTAGAAGCCCCGGTTCACACCGGCGGACCTTCGTTCATAGGTTCGATTGCGTTCACAGATTAGGAGGACCCCGCCGTCGAGCCGCAGGACAACTTCCTGTATGCTCACCTCCGCTACTCCTTTGGTCTTATCGCTTTCCTTACCCAACAGAGCCCCGACAAATTCTTCATCAAACTCCTTGAGCGTAAGCTGGTACTGCTCGTGGTCCTCGGGCGGAATGGTGAGGTAAAAATAACCGTCAGCCCGGCCCAGGTTTTTATCCGAATACAAGCCGGCAGCAATCAGTCGGTTGTTGAGGTGGTCAAAAGTAAAGTAGGAGTCATAAGTCAGCTTATCCGACATGGGAATGACATATTTCCGAAGCTGAGCTGAAGCGCCGTAGTAGGTATGGATCTCAAAATGGTGGTTCTCTCGTTTAGACCGGTAGTTGTTTTTCTCCAGGATAAGCGTCATATTGCCGTCATTGTCCACCAGGACTTCCCGGAAATTTTGGTAATAATTGAACTCTTCCGGCTGCAGGATGGCTTGCCATTTGAGGTGAAGATTGTCTATATCTATGGAATAAGCCTTGATCAATTCCTGCTTTTCGAGAAAGTATACCAGCGCCTTGCTGCGATCATCCGAACGAATGAACTCAAAGCCCGGGTTGTAAAACAGATAGCCCAGGTCGGCCAGGCTCACGGAGTCGATCAGGTTGGCCCCGGGGCCATATTTATGAGCTTTAATGATCGTATGGGATTTGTCCCGGAACTGATAAACGATCGTAAAATCAGCCTTGCCGGTAACCATCCCGATGATTTTGGGCTGGCGTTCGTCCAGTTCCAGGTCTTTTGACCAGGCTTCCTTCATTTGCGGGTTGAAAGCCACTACTTCGAAGGAAGTGCCTTTGTCCCGAAAAACCAGGGTGTTGCCCCCCAGGTCCCCGATGAGTTCATAGGCAATATCACTTCGGAGGACGATGGGCTCCGACACCGTTACCTTCTGAGAAAAAGAAAGTAAGGGAAGCAGGATAAAGAATAATATATTGATGTATTTCATAGCTTTAGTATATTTTCAGCTTGACTACGGCGTAGCATTCATCAGATTACAATAAAAATAATTATTTCTCCGATTATGTTCGAATGGATATTTGTCTTATTACGAATTCCCGACACAATTATTTTGGCCGCCAGGCCGTACCGGTGTAAATTTGACCTTCTGATAGCGATTCACAAGGAATGAATACTGTTTCACATATTCTCTTATGGGGCGTTGCTCTTTACGGGCTGTTTTTGTTGCTGGTGTATTTACTGCAGGAGCGCTTTATTTTTCAGCCGTTTCGTTTGTCGGAGGATCACCGGTTCTTCTTCAATGCTGACGGTTGGGAAGAACTATGGCTGGAAACCGAGGAGGGAATCCGCTTGAATGCCTTATTTTTTCAGACTCCGATGCGGAAAAAGAGCAAAGGGGTGGTGCTTTATCTTCACGGCAACCAGGGTAACCTCCAGCGTTGGGCCCGTCACCAGGGAGCTTTCACCCGCCTGGGTTTCGATTTTTTTGCTATCGATTACAGGGGGTATGGTAAAAGCGAGGGACGGCCTTCCGAACCAGGGCTTTATTCCGATGGAGAAACGGCATACCGCTGGCTGCTGGAGCATTATAAAGAGGAAGATATTGTGCTTTATGGCCGTTCGCTGGGTTCCGGAGTCGCCTCCTGGCTGGGCACCCAGTGGCGCCCGCGGCTCGTCATTCTGGAAACCCCATTTGACAATATGCCCAACGTGGTGCGGGCCATCTGCCGGATGCCTATTCCGGATGCCCTTTTCCGTTTGTGGTTCCCCAACGACCGCCATCTGAAACAACTGAATTGCCCCGCCATTATTTTTGCCGGCACCCGCGACCGGATAGTAGAGTACCACCTCTCTCAGCGCCTTCGCTACCTGCTCGAAAGCCCGGAGGCGTTTATTACCATCGATGGGGCCGGCCACCGCAACCTGGACACTTTCCCCAATTATCACTATCAGTTGGAACGGGTGCTCGGGTAAAGTCCTTTACAAACCTGCTTTCTGCCTGAATACACTCTTTAAAAATACAACTGTTTAGGTTTTTCAGTTTTATGGTGTTCCGGCCTTACGGCCTGGGAGCTACGGAGGCCGGCCACCAAACCATCCCCCCGAAATAGTTGCCAAAAACCTTATATTTGCACTTCATTGTATGAGCAGTTATGAGCAAGAGAAACAAATTGCAGAAGTTCGCCGAACTCCTGGCCCTGCCGAATGTATACGAGAATTTCAATCCGTTAGAACCTAAGCTTTATGGCCTCAATGGAGCGCTGGTCAGTATGAAAGGAGAATGGGCGTCCAAGCACTTCGGAAATGACCAACCCATTACGTTGGAACTGGCCTGTGGCCGGGGAGAATATACGCTGGGGCTGGCGCGGCAGAACCCCCGCCGCAATTTCATGGGCGTGGATGTCAAAGGCGCGCGCATCTGGAGAGGAGCCAAGATCGCGCTGGAGGAAGGATTGGCCAATGCGGCCTTCCTGCGCCTCCGCATCGAACAGCTCTCCCGTTTCTTCGAGGCGGGCGAAGTTAGTGAAATATGGATCACCTTTCCCGACCCTTTCCTGAGAAACAGCAAAGCCAGCCGCCGCCTCACTGCACCCCGATTCCTGGCGGAGTACAAAAAGGTGCTGGCGCCCGGCGGCCTCATCCACCTCAAAACCGACGAGCCCAACTTTTTTTCATTCACCCTGGAGGCGCTGGCAAAATACCCCGGCGCCGAAATCCTCCATCAGGATGAAGATATCTACTCCAAGCCACTACCCATTCCGGAACTGGAGCTCAAGACATATTATGAACGAATACACCTGCAGGAAGGGAAGGCGATCAAGTATGTGAGGTTTAGATTGAATGGGTAATTGTGGAAGGGGGTAGGTAAGTGCTTGGACAATTGTGGTTTAACTCATACAGGTTTCGGCAGCAGAGCGAAAACGCTTCTGAACATTAGGTTTCGGTTATATTGTTGTCCCCCTTCGACAAGCTCAGGGTGAAATTGCCATATTGTTATATCGTTTTGTCTAAGCACTTACCGGGCTTTCAAATCACGGGGGCGGGCTTCAGTTACGGCATTGAAAGAAGCCATGGAGTTTTCCGGACAGAAGAGACATTAGATAATTATATTTGTGTCTCACTTTAAACTGATAGGGCCATGAAAGAAATTAAAAAAGAAGCAATCGACCAGGAAGTATTTGACCTTTATGATGATTATGCCCACAACCGGATTGACAGGCGGCAGTTTCTGGACAGGTTGTCAACCTATGCAGTTGGAGGACTTACCGTGGCATCTCTTCTCCGTTTCATAATGCCGAATTATCAGGATAAGATCCAGGTCGGGGCAGATGACCCCAGGCTGAAATCAAAGTACATAAAATACAAATCACCCAAAGGGGCCGGCAAGATGCGTGGGCTGCTCTCCCGGCCGGCCGATGGGCCGAAGAAATTACCCGGTATTGTGGTCGTGCATGAAAACAGAGGGCTCAACCCGCATATCGAGGATGTGGCCCGCCGTGCGGCCCTGGCCGGATTTATTTCTTTAGCCCCGGATGCCCTTTATCCGCTGGGCGGATATCCCGGCAATGATGATGATGGCAGAGCACTGCAGCGGAAAAGAGGCCGGAATGAGATGCTGGAGGATTTTATCGCCGCCTTTTATCGGCTGAAGAATCATAATAAATGCAATGGAAAAGTCGGAGTCGTAGGATTCTGCTTCGGCGGTTGGATCTCAAACATGATGGCCGTTCGCGTTCCTGATCTTTTAGCGGCTGTCCCTTTTTATGGAGGACAGCCTGCTGCAGAGGAGGTGCCCCAGATCCAGGCTCCTTTGCTGTTGCATTTTGCAGGATTGGATGAACGGGTCAATGCCGGCTGGCCGGCTTACGAGGCCGCATTAAAGGAACATAACAAAGAATATACCGCCTACAATTACCCGGAGGTAAACCATGGCTTTCACAATGATACCACACCCCGATATGATAAAGCGTCCGCGGAGCTTGCCTGGCAGAGAACGATCGATTTTTTCAGTGAAAAACTGAGATAACCTCCACCTCAAAACCGAGCAAACCTGAAGCCAGGGCCTCAAAGTTCTTTTTTTCTCCAGAGAGGTAAAAGCGGTGCGGCCCGTTCCGTTCCGGGTTGAGCAAGTGCCGTTCTTCTAGGACGCGCCGCAACTGCAGGGCGACAGCGGGGGCTGGGTTAATGATAGTGGCGGAATCGCCTGCTATTTTCTGGATAAGAGGTTGAACGAAGGGGTAATGCGTACAGCCAAGCACGAAGGTATCGGCGCCGCCGGCCAGCATCGGTTCCAGGATATTGCGCAGAAAGGCTTCCATCTCCGGGCCATCCAATTGTCCGGCTTCGATGCGTTCCACCAGGCCGGTGCAGGGGTCTTCCAGGAGTTCAATGTCTTTGGCAAAGCGGTGCATGAGGCTGGCGTAACGCTGGCTTTTAAAAGTACCGGCAGTGGCCAATACACCCACTTTCCCGGTACGGGTAGCACAGGCGCCTGGCTTGACCGCTGGTTCCATCCCGATGAAAGGAACATCCGGCCAACGCTCCCGCAGGTAATTGAGGGCGGCGGCGGTTGCCGTATTACAGGCCACCACGATGGCTTTACAGCCTTGCTGGAGGAGGAATTGGGTGATATCGGCACTGTAGGTGCGGATGGCTTCTGCCGGCTGAGGGCCGTAAGGAAGGTGTACGGTATCACCAAAATAGAGGAGCCGCTCTTGTGGGAGCTGCTGGATAATGGCATAGGCGGCGGTCAGGCCGCCTATGCCAGAATCGAATATGCCAACAGGGGGGCGGCCCGGATCCAAATTACAGGCCGAGTTTGGCTTTGACGAGGGTGGCCACATCCATAGATTCATCGGCATATAGAATGACGCCTTCGTCGAAAATGAACTGAAGTCCATTCTCCTTTGCCACATCTGTAATAGCCTGGTTGACCTTTTCCAGGATGGGCTGCAACTCTTTGTTGCGCTTTTCCTGAAGCTGTTTGACCATGTCCTGCTCAAATTTCCCGATCTCAGCTTGCTGGTCCTCGAGTTTTTTGCCTGCTTCTTCCTGCTGCTTGGGCGATAAATCGCCACTGGCTGCTTTTTGCTGAATGGCAGCGTAGTCTTGCTGCAATTGCTCGACCATACCCTGCCCTTTCTTTTGCAACTGCTTCTGCAGTGCCTCCAGGTTAGCTTCCATTTGCTTCACCTCCGGCATTTCCGCCAGAATAGCGGAAGAATTGACGTAGCCGAACTTCTGAGCCTGTAGCGTGCTCATAGCTCCAAAAACCATCAGCAGAAGGCCGCTTATCTTTAAAATACGCTTCATTTTGTGTCCCTATTTTTGTTTTTGGTTATCAAATAATATAAAACGGCTGCAAAAATAACGGTTTTACCGCGAAGTAAAAACCAAAGTTCTGATTTACTTCAACTTATCCATAATATCCGAGGTCTTGTCGTACTGTGGATTAGAAAAGATCATGCCGGTTGAACCCGATTTGTCAAAAATGAAATCGTAGCCGCGTTCGGTGGCGTATTCTTCAATTGCCGCAAAGACTTTGTCCTGGATAGGCCGTACGAGTTCCTGCCGGCGCTTAAAGAGTTCTCCTTCCGGGCCAAACTTGTTTTTCTGCAGGTCGCGTACTTCCTTTTCTTTTTCCATGATCTCATCCTCCCGTTGTTTGCGGGCCTCATCACTTAGAAGGACCTGTTCGGCCTGGTAACGGTTGTATAAGCCCTTGATCTTATCGTATTCCTGAGCAATTTCCTGCCGCCAGCTGGAGGCCAGCTTATCGAGCTCCTGCTGAGCTGACTGATAGTCAGAGATACTCTCCAGGATGGTATTTACATCGACATAAGCGATGCGTTGCGCGTTAGCCGAAACAGCCAGAAAAAGGGTCATCGAGAGCACGGCCAGGGCCTTCTTAATGCTTGTGTTAATCATATGCCTTGCTTTGAATTTGGTTTGGTAAAATGATTTATCATTAGTATTGTTAAGCCTTTGGTTATCAAGCTTCAAAATTACAATTTTCTATCCATCTTTTGCTTTCTTCGACGGCCAGTTGAGCGAATGGCCACAACTCGCCCTATTCCCGCTTTTCAGCCCCAAAACCTGCAAGGGGCTCTCTATTAACGTCTTATAATACAAAGGAAGCAGCAGCTTGTCCAGTGGTTTAACGATCATTTAACTGCCATTTCTCCCTTTTTAACGAAAAGGCAACAAAAACATTTGGTGAAAGGGGGTGTTACTGGTTCAATGGTTTCAAGGATCTATGAATCATACAACCGTGAACCAGAAAAACTATGAGTCAAATAACCACTATAACTTTTTTCCATTACAACAACCATTCCAGCCGGTGGTGGGCCTTTCGCCAAATGGGCTTGGCCGGGGCTCAGCTCGAACAGGTTGAAGGGCTCCGGTTTTCCAAGCTTCTGGGCAGTGGGGCAGGCAATGGTTTCAGCATCTGGCCCAATTTCAGCAACTACGGGCTGTTGGGCGTATGGGAAAATGAAACGGCCGCCAGGCTCTTTTTTGACGAACATCCCCTTTTTCGGGAATTCCGGCATCAATGTGCCGGCTGGTGGACTACCTATATGCAGGCAGCCAAAGCTCACGGTGAATGGGACGGGCAGCAGCCCTTTCCCATTACCAAAACCTATAATGAGGACAGCCTGGTAGCCGTCATCACCCGCGCCACCATTCATACCCGTCAACTCTGGCGCTTCTGGCGCTTTGTGCCCTCGGTTAGCCGCTCAATGGACGACAAAGCGGGCCGCATCTTTTCCATCGGCATCGGAGAACTACCTCTGGTGCAACAGGCGACCTTCAGCCTCTGGGAAAACAGCAGTGCCATGACGGCCTACGCCTATCGCAGTAAAGAGCACAAAGAGGTGGTCCGCCGAACGCGACAGTACGGCTGGTACAAAGAAGAACTCTTCGCCCGTTTTCACCCCTATAAAACGGAAGGGGACTGGAACGGCGGCGGCACCCCTCTGGATGGGTATTTGGGAGAATAATCTTAATTTTGCAGCCTGAATACAAAACCTTCGACCATCGAACCATGATCAACCTCAACCATAAAACCTTCGGCCAAGGCGACCCCATTGTCATCCTCCACGGCCTGTTCGGTACGCTGGATAACTGGCAGTCCCTGGGCAAGCAACTGGCGGATAACCATACGGTTTATCTTGCCGACCAGCGAAACCACGGCCGCTCCCCTCATCACGACGATATCGACTACCCTTCCATGGCGGAAGACCTGCTGTACTTCCTGGAATCCAACTGGATGTTTAAAACCCACCTCATCGGCCACTCCATGGGCGGTAAAACAGCTATGCAGTTTGCGCTCCTGCACCCGGATATGGTCGATAAACTGGTGGTCATCGATATTGCACCCAAATTATACCCTCCCGGCCACCAGGAGATATTCGACGCCCTGCGTAGCCTCGACCTCAAAAACCTGGACGGCCGCAACGAGGCCGACGAACAGCTCAAGGCGCGCATCCCCGACTACGCCATCCGACAATTCCTCCTCAAAGGCCTGACCCGCACCAAGCAGGGCCATTACCGGTGGAAGATGAACCTCGACAGCCTCTACCACAACTACGACAACCTGCTCGCCCCTCCGGAAGCAGATGCCCCATACGAAGGCAAGGCTCTTTTCATCCGTGGCGGCAATTCGCCCTACGTTCAAGAAGAAGATATTGGCCTGATCTATAACTGGTTCCCGAACGCCCGCGTGGAAACGATCGCCGGGGCAGGGCATTGGGTGCATGTGGATAAGGGAGAGGAGTTGCTGGAACTGATCCGTTCATTTATTGATTCTTGATTCGTCTGGTCAAGCCGGAAACCAGAATAGACGAAGACGAATTAAGAATAAACTAACCAACATGTCCAGCATTTACCTGCACATACCCTTTTGCAAACAGGCTTGCCACTACTGCAACTTCCACTTCTCCACCTCCCTGAAGTACAAGGCGGAAATGGTAAAAGCCATGCTTCAGGAACTCGAGCTTCGGCAGGACTACCTTATAGATAAGGAACTGGACAGCATTTACTTTGGAGGCGGCACCCCCAGCTTGTTGACGGAAGGTGAGCTCATGCAGTTTTTCGAGCAGATTGAAAAACGCTTCACCATTAAACCAGATGCCGAGATTACCCTGGAAGCCAATCCTGACGATCTGACGAAAGAAAAGGTCTCCGCCCTTCGCCGTACCCCTGTCAACCGGCTGAGCATCGGAGTTCAGTCTTTCTTCGAAGAAGACCTGCGGTTCTTCAACCGCGCGCACAGTGCCAGCGAAGCCCGCGCCAGCCTGGAGGATGCTCTTGCCGCAGGTTTTGACGGCCTTACCATCGACCTCATCTATGGCTCCCCCACCACCAGCGATGCCCACTGGGAAGAGAACCTGAATATTACTTTCGGTTATGATATACCTCATGTTTCTTGTTATGCTCTGACGGTAGAAGAGCGCACCGCCCTGTTCCATTTCATCCAAACCGGCAAAGCGCCGCCGGTAGACGAGGCGCGCGCCGCGCGCCAGTTTGAAAGGCTGGTGGCAGCTATGCGTAGTCAGGGATACCTGCAATACGAGATATCCAACTTTGCCCGCCCGGGCCACTTTGCGGTGCACAACTCCAGCTATTGGAAAGGCGAGCCTTATCTGGGGCTCGGGCCTTCCGCCCACAGCTATAATGGGGAGAGCCGACAGTGGAATGTGGCGAATAACGCAAAATACCTGCGTGCTTTTCAAGATTTGCCAGGTTTCAAAAAACAGGTAAGTCCATCCACCGGCCTTTTCGAAATCGAATACCTTTCGCCCGATGACCGCTATAACGAGTATGTCATGACCGGCCTGCGGACTATCTGGGGAGTCGAGTTGCTCCGTCTGCGGCAGATGGGGAAAACCTACGAGCAGCACTTCCTGCAGCATATCCAGTCCTTTATCGATGCTGGCCAGGCTGAGAGGGAAGGAGAAACGGTGCGTTTGACAGATGCCGGCAAGTTTCTGGCTGATGGAATAGCGGCAGCGGTATTTACTTACCGCTAACCGCCAAAAACTTACTGCTCAATAGTAACCCTTAATGTAGAGATTACGAAACCCCATTCATCACTTCCGCCAGCCGTTCCATATCCTCCTCGGTATTATAAAAATGAGGCGCTACCCGCAGCATTCCGCTGCGAGGGGCACAAACGATGTTGTTTTCCACGAGGCGCGCCTTGATCTTTTCCAGTTCTTCACAGTAAATGGAAAGGATACCGGAGCGATGCGGCCCCTCAAACAACAGGGGTTTGAAGGCCGGGTTGTCGAGCTTGTTAAGAAAGATGCCCTGCAGGCGGAGCACTTCCTGAAAGATGGCTTCAGCGCCATATCGGGCGTGTACTTCACGGATGCAGGTAGCCAGGGCCGCTACCAGATAAATGGGAGAGGTACTGAATTCAAACCGCCGGGCAGTGGGGTTGGGATTCCAGTCCAGGTTCATGAAATCGAATTCCTGAACCATGGTTTCGGCGCCTACCTGCACGGGTTGGAGCTTATCCCTGAAAGCCGGAGAGGTATAGAAAACACCGGTGCCGATCGGACCCAGCAGCCACTTCCAGCCGGCGGAAGCCAAAGCGGCAATATTCATTTCTTCCGGATAGACAGGCATGGCGCCCAGACTCTGGGCTACGTCAATAACCAGATCGATACTGCGTTCTTTACACAGCTGGCCCAACTGCCGGAGGTCGGCGGCGTACCCACTGGTGAACTGCACATGGCTGAGGGCAATAACCCGCGTTCTGGAAGTGATCAGGCTTTCCAGTTCCTCCATGCTCCAACTGCCGATGGTGGAGGGAGGGATATCGGCCCGCGCCGGCTGGTTGGAAACCAACTTCAGTTTCACACCTCTGGCCCGTTCCTGGAGCCGCCAGGGATGAAAGTTAGCCGGATATTCCTGAACGAAAGAAATGATCTCATCGCCTGGCTCGAAAGGGTAACCATTAGCCACCATAGACATCGCATCGGAGGTATTTTTAACCGAAGCGATATTCTCCGGCTGGGTGCGGAGTAGAACGGCCGTGTGGGCCTTCAGTTCGTTCAATTGCTCCATGTAGACTTCCAATATCGGTGCTCCGCCGCGCTGCTGGTGGGCACGCAGCAGTTCGACTGCAATATCCGCTGCTTTACTGTAAAGCGGGGAGACACTGCAATGGCCGATAAAAGTCATTTCTTCTTTGGAGGTAAACAGGGCGGAGGACTTGTCGAAATTCATACTCTTAGTTATTTATTTTTCATTCCTCAGGAAGGGAACCAGAGCCTAAAAAAGGAAAAAATCGAAAAAAAAGGATGGTATGGAGCAGGAAAATTTGCCAGGTCTAAACAGTGGAGTTATTTTACAGGCCATTATACTGCCCAAATAAACCTGGCAAACCAACCGCAAATGAAAACCATAGATATCCGTACTACACAAAACGTCGTCATTGAATATGAGCTGGCGCCTCTGCGGGAGCGCATATTCGCCTTCTTTATCGACCTGGTCATCCTCGGTGCGCTTTATTTCTTTCTTTTTCTCACCTTGCTGAATGCCCTTGCGCGCGGTTTCGAGGAGTCGCCCCTGCTGGGAGTCGCCCTATCCTTTATGATGATCTGCGGTTTTATGGTGTATCATCTGCTGTCGGAAGTGCTGGCTGATGGGCAATCCTGGGGAAAAAAGGCGATGGGCATCAAGGTAGTACGCCTCGATGGGCAGGAGCCAGGACTGAGCGATTATCTGCTACGGGCCGTTTTTCACGTCGTCGACACGCTCTTTTCCGTCGGCATCCTGGGTTCCCTGCTGATCAGTTCTTCGGAAAAGAATCAACGGCTAGGCGATATGACGGCCAACACTACCGTCATCCGGGTGCGGCACAACCTGCGCTTCCGGCTGGAAGACATCCTCAACATCAATACCCTGGAGAATTATGAGCCACAGTATCCCATGGTACGGCAGCTATCGGAAGAAGATATGCTGCTCATCAAAAATATCGTGTCCCGCTATCGTACCTACCGCAACAGCGCCCACCAAAAGGTAGTCGACCAGTTGGTTACCCGCCTTACCGACATCCTGGGCCTAAGCGAAGAACCCCGGGATAAAATCAATTTTCTACGGACATTGATCCGGGATTATATCGTGATCACGAGATAGGCCGGAAGTGGGAAGCGGGGGTGTCCGGAATTCGGTGTTCGCAGTTCGCAAATTACTGAATTATAGGGTGTCTTTTAAAGGACACTGAAAATGGCACCACCCCTGGAAAGGACGCCCTTCCAACTTCCTCTTTCCCCCTACGGCCGTGTTTCTCTTACCTTGGCAAAATCCCCGGCTTTGACGATGACCATTTTGTCGAGGTCGAGGTATTTGGCCATTACGGCATTGATTTGCTCCGGCGTCAGGGCGTCAATTTTACTTTCCAGTTCGGCATCCCATTTCATCGTCTTGTCCAGGTCGAGATAGCTGTTTAGCGTGCCGGCGAGGGAGTTGTCCTGGGCGCGGCGCACTTGCTGGCTCTGCAGCCAGCCGCTCTTGGCAGCTTTCACTTCCTCAGCGGTGAACCCTTCATTCTGAACTTTTTCGATCTCTTCCCGAAAGGCCTTTTCGAGAGCTTCGGCATTTTCGGGCGCGTAGATGGCGTAAGTCTGCCAGATGGCTGTCTCGTCCCGGTCATCGGCTCTGAAAAAGGAGCCCACGCCGTAGCTGAGGCCTTCTTTCTGGCGAATGCGGGTGGCCAGCCGGGAATTCAGAAAGCCACCGCCCAGCATGAAGTTGCCCAGCATCATGGCCGGATAATCCGGATGGTCCACATTCAGTTTCAGGTTTTGAGCGGCCAGAAACATGGCATTGGCTTTATCCGGCGTTTCCAATTCTACACTGGCCGGTTCGGGCTGGTAGAATTCATCGGAAAGGCGCTGGTAGGGGCTGGGGCTTTCCCAGGCCTTGAAGTTGTCGTTGAGCGCAGCTTCAGCCTGTTCTTTGTCAAAATCCCCTACGATGGCGATGGTGGCGTCAGACGCGCCGTAGAATTTTTCGTAGAAGGCCTTTACCTCCTCCAGTTTAAGGCTTTTGATGGCTGCTATCTCTTCATCTGGCGTCATGGTGTAACGCGGATCGTCTTCATCGTAGGCGTTGAGGCGGCGCTGCATTTCCGTAAAAGCGATAGAATTGGGCTCCGAACGTTGCTCTTCGATGGAGGCCAACTCTTCCGAACGTATTTTTTCGAACTCATCTTCCGGGAAAGTAGATTTTTGCAGCATCTCTCCCACCAGGCCGACCACTTCGGGGAGCTTGTCCCGTTCGGTTTCGATAAAGACGAAAGCTCCGGAGGCCCCGCCGCCAATACGGATACGTGCTTTCAGTTCATCGAGTTTATCTTCCAGTTCCTGGCGGCTTAGGTTTTGGGTGCCCTTATTGAGCATCATACCGGCGAAACGGGCGGCCATCTGCTGGCCTTTGAGGCTTTCCGGCGTGCCAAAGCGCAGAGACATGCGCGCCACCACCGCATCGCCCCTTGTTTCTTTCGGCAGCAAAGCATATTCCAGTGTCGATCCGAATTCGCCGCGGCTGGTCCGGTTCTCTATATTCTCGCAGGAAGGGTCAAAAGCTTCGCCTTCGGCAAGAGCCTCTTTCCCTTTATAGCCGCTGACCATAGCCTCGATATCGGGTACATCCGGTACTTCCACCCGGTCTGGATTGGCGTCGGGCAGAAAGCGGCCGACGGTTCGGTTGCTGGGCTTAAAGTAGCGCTTGGCCACGGCTTGTACCTGTTCGGGAGTCACCTGTTCCAGGCGGTCGCGGTAGAGGAAAGCCAGCCGCCAGTCGCCCTGAGCCAGGTATCCGCTCATCGACAATCCTACCCGGTCGCTGTTGCGAAAGAAAAGGTTGAAATTTTTCATTAAGCGGTTCTTGGCGCGTTCCACTTCCTCTTCATTGGGCAGGTCTTCCCGCAATGCGTCAATAGTAGACAGCATGGCGGCTTCGGCTTCGGGCAAGCTCTTTTCCTTAAGTACGTCTGCGGAAAAGTAGGCAAAGCCGGGCTCGCGCAGGCCGGCCGCCCAGCCATACTGAGAACTGGCCTTTCCCGATTCGACCAGGGCCTTGTACAACCGGCCGCCCGGCTCGCTGGTGAGCAGTTCCATTAACACATCAATAGCCGGATAATCGGAATGGCTGCCCGGGCAGATGTGATAGGCACAGCTCACCACCTGTACATCGCCTACGCGCCGTAATTCGGCGAAGCGTTCTCCATCCTGAACCGGTTCGCGGGTGTAGGTGGGCAGGAGCTCCCGTTCCGGGCGGGGAATGCGGCCAAAATATTCCTTTATCATGGCCAATGTCTGTTCCGGATCAACCTTACCGGCAATCACCAGGTAGGCATTGTCCGGCTGGTAATATTTATGGTAGAAAGCCTGGAGGCGGCCGATGGGCACGTGCTCCAGGTCGGCGCGGGCGCCAATTGTGGATTTGCCGTAGTTGTGCCAGAGGTAGGCAGTCGACATCACCCGCTCCATCAGCACGCGGCTAGGGCTGTTTTCGCCTCGCTCGAATTCATTGCGCACTACGGTCATTTCACTTTCCAGGTCTTTGGCGGCAATAAAAGAGTTGACCATCCGGTCGGCTTCCATATCGAGTGCCCAACGCAGGTTTTCCTCAGTGGCGCTGAAGGTCTCGAAGTAATTGGTGCGGTCGTACCAGGTCGTCCCGTTAGGGCGGGCGCCGTGCTCGGTGAGTTCTTGTGGAATATTGGGATGATCAGGCGTGCCCTTAAACACCAGGTGCTCCAGCAGGTGCGCCATGCCCGTCTCGCCGTAACCTTCATGGCGGGAACCCACCAGATAGGTGACATTGACTGTAACAGTTGGCTTGGAATTGTCTGGGAACAGCAGGATGCGGAGCCCATTATCCTCCAGCAGGTATTCGGTGATGCCTTCTACCGAGGCTTGTTGGGTGATGCCTTCCGGTAATTTTGGAGCTTGTGCAAGCATAGCTTGCGAAAACAGAAAAAGGATGAGCATGCTCAATCCCATCCGGGGAGATAGTCGTATCATCAGAAGTTGCGTTTAGTAAAAAATCAAGGTAAAAGATAGTAAAAATGGGAGAAGGAACGAACAAATAGAAAGAGAATGACGCTTATTTTACAGCATGTAAAAAAATTAATAGTGAGAACTTTAAGTTTCTTGAGTACGCAGGCCAAGTAAAATTGGTGAACCTTTGTACTTTTGCAGTTTTAATGGGGACCAAAAACAACTCAAAAAGAGGAAGAACGCTCATGGGACGAAGGAGAAAACCTCAACTGATACCGAAAGTGACCTTTACCGGCATGGCCGACAAGGGCCGTTCGGTAGGCCGCAGCGAAGAAGGACAGGTCATTTTTGCCGACAATACAGCCCCCGGGGACGTGGCCGATGTGCTGGCCCTGCGCAAAAAGAAGGGATCCCTGATGGGGGTTCCTCAGCATTTTCATCATTATTCCGAAGACCGGGTGGAGCCTTTTTGCCAGCACTACGATGTATGTGGTGGCTGCCAGTGGCAACACCTCTCCTACGAAGCACAGGCGCGCCACAAACAGAAGGTGGTGGAAGACGCTCTGCAGCGCATCGGCAAAGTACAGGTGGAAGCATTCCTCCCCATCATACCGGCCGGGCGCATTCAGTATTACCGCAACAAACTTGAATATTCCTTTTCCAACAAGCGCTGGCTGACCCGCGAGGAGATCAACAGCGAGGCCTCCAATTTGGAAAACGTGCTGGGGTTCCACCGCGCCGGCGCTTTCGATAAAGTGGTGGACATCACCCACTGCTGGCTGCAGGAAGAGCCCTCCAATGAGCTGCGCAATGGCATTAAGCGCATTGCCATCGAGCAAGGCCTTTCGTTTCACGACGCCCGGGAGCATCAGGGCCTGTTGCGGCAGGTAATGTTTCGCATTACTACCCTTGGAGAAATCCTGGTGTTACTCAGTTTTCACCAGGATGATCCGTCGCGCACCCATCCCTTTATGAACGCCCTACTGGAGGCCTTTCCCCAAATCACCACCCTTTGTTACTGTATCAACACCAAGCTCAACGATTTCCTCTACGACCTGGACATGGCCCCCTACGCTGGCAAAGGGTACGTGGACGAGCAACTGGGCCATGTGCGTTTTAAGGTAGGCCCGAAGTCCTTTTTTCAGACCAATACATACCAGGGCAAGTTGCTTTACGACCTGGCTGCCGAGTTTGCCGACCTGAAGGGCACAGAAAACGTATATGACTTATATACCGGCATTGGCAGCATTGCTCTTTACCTTGCCGGCAATTGCCGGCAGGTGGTCGGCATCGAAGAAATCCCGGAAGCCATCGAAGACGCTCGCGCTAATGCCGCCCTAAACGGCATCACCAACGCCCGCTTTTACGCAGGTGATGTCAAGGATATTCTCACGCTGGAATTCGCAACTGAGCATGGCCGGCCAGACCTGCTGGTCACCGACCCGCCGCGCGCCGGTATGCACCCCAAGGTAGTGGATATGCTGCTCCAACTGGAATCCCCGCGCATTGTATACGTGAGTTGTAACCCTGCTACCCAGGCCCGCGACCTTCAACTGCTCAGTGTGAAGTACCGCGTGCAAAAGGCCCGGCCGGTGGATATGTTCCCCCATACACACCATATCGAGAATGTGGTTTTGCTGGAGTTGAGGAATGAAGGCCAGCAGTAATTTTGTTAAGAAGCATAAGATATTTATTTTACACTTTTCCAGGTGCAAGGGCTGCTGTGATTGCCGGGAGTGTCCTGCAAGGATAACGGGGAGGCGGCCCATGACTGTCTTTTCCTGAAAAGCAACCGAAATGTTTCGATTCGCAAAAGATTGAAAATGATTTTTTCCTCAAAGACTGTTATCTTACGGGAAGCAACCCAAAAGCTGTAGGCCATGAATGAGCACTTAGAACGATCCAAATATCATCTGCTGGAAGAGGAATTGAAGCCTTATGCAGCATTAATGGGTAAAGCGGCAGATGCTATTCTGGACCAGAACATTTCGAACTACCCCATCTTTGTAGTGCATCAACACCAGGTAGATATGGGTATTCCACTGCTTGAAAAACAACCTGAAGGCCCGAAATGGTCTATCAATGCCTCTACCCTGGAAGAGTTGGTCACCAAGAATATTGTCGAAACGAGCCGGATAGAAAATTTTCGAAAAGTATATAAAGACCCGGAAGCCCATCTGTGCCTTTTTGTCTTGAGTGAGCTGGGCGCCAACTTTATTTTTATTCCCAGAGCCTAGTGCTTTGTCAACGTTTGGAT
>JAGQXQ010000309.1:313-13066 GCA_020436535.1 Phaeodactylibacter sp. | reverse complement strand
AAGGGAGGTGGTTCCTCAACGAAGGACAGGCGGAAAAGGCGCCATAGATTACCTGACTATTCAAGCTTGACAAAGCACTAGTGAAAGCGGAACGAAATTTTAGGATCACTTAAATTCTTGAAAATCAGTCGTTAAAGGTCGGTGAGGATGGTTGGTTAATTGAATTCGTCGAATCTTCGATTTTGCTCTAGCCGCACTAGCCTTCTGCAATGTAACACCCAAAAACAGGCTTCATGATCAAGCCCATTTCTAAGCTGGAAACGCCACACAAAATCCTGCTGATCGAAGACGACCTCAATTATGCTCATTTGGTTGAGCTCATGCTTTCAGACGCTGAACAACTAAATTGCTCCATTATTCATTACAAGACGCTGGCGGAAGGCATCGCCTTTTTGAGCCAGAATGGCGCCCGCGAGGTCGCGGCTATCCTGCTGGACCTTAGCCTGCCCGACAGCCAGGGGTTTGATACGTTGGAGCGCCTCATCCCGCGATTCCCCAACCTCAATATCATTGTTCTTACCGGCCTGGACGAC
The DNA here is from genome assembly GCA_020436535.1 of Phaeodactylibacter sp. Lineage (GTDB taxonomy): Bacteria > Bacteroidota > Bacteroidia > Chitinophagales > Saprospiraceae > JACJXW01. The sequence continues at coordinate 12,533 of JAGQXQ010000309.1, read as the reverse complement.
AAAGGGCTGGGGGTAAAGGCTGTGCGCGCCGGTGCTCAGGACTTTTTGGTGAAAGGATACTTCGATGACGCCCAACTGGCAAAAGCGCTCCGGTACTCGATTGCCCGAAACAATATTCTCCGCCGTTTGGAAGAGACTCAGCAGGCTGCCCATATCGGCAATTGGGAGTGTAGCCCTTTGGATCATTATTTCACCGCCTCTGAGGAAACCTACCGCATCTTTGGGCTGCCGACGCGGCGCCCCTTTAGTTGTGAAGACCTGATGCAACCGGCCTGTCCGTTCTTCATTTTGCTAAGCCTTCAGGACGAAGCACAGCAGAAAGGTAAAGTGCAGAAGGATATCTGGATCAGCCGGGCGGATGGAAAAAGGCGATACCTGGCCACCACTTGTACGGCCAACCGGCTTAGCAACGGCACTTACCTGTTCAATGGTATCATTCAGGATATTACCGAGCGGAAACAGGCACAGGAACTCAAAAAAGCAAGAGACCTGGCCCAACATACCACCAAGGTCCGCGAACATTTTATTGCCGGCATCAGCCATGAGATGCGCACGCCCATGAATGCCATTCTGGGGCTGAGCAACCTCCTGGCACAAACCAGGCTAGACGAAGAGCAGGCGGGCTATGTCTATTCGATCAAACAATCGTCAGAGGTTCTGCTCGGCATCATCAATGACATTCTTCAGGCCGCTACGATCCAGAACAATAAGATACAGATCGAGAAAAAAAACTTTCAGCTGTCCGCCCTCCTCCATAATGTGGTGGAAGTCATGAAACACAAAGCTCTGGAAAAGGGCCTTTCTTTTTCGCATCAATTAGGAGCCGGCATCCCGGATATATTGAAGGGCGATGCCTTGCGAATCAAACAGATTCTCTACAATCTGGTGGGCAATGCAATCAAGTTTACAGATCGCGGCTTTGTGAAAATTTTTATAGGCCTATTGGAAGAAAAGGAGAACCGGGCCCACTTGCATTTCGAAGTAATAGACTCCGGCATTGGGATCGAAAAGAAAGAGCTGGAAACCGTTTTTGAGGCCTTCTCCCGCGTGCCTCAACCGGGCCGGCTGTACGAAGGCACCGGCCTGGGGCTCCCCATTGCCCGGAGCCTTATCGAAGCTCAGGGAGGTAAAATCGAAGTGGAGAGCACCTCGGGCGAGGGTTCCTGCTTTTTCTTCAACCTTTGGCTCGAAAAAGGAGAACCGGAGCAACCCCCATCACTCCTCCCCCAACAAGGCCGCCGCCCTCTGCCTCCGAATAGTGCTTTTCGCCTGTTGCTGGTGGAAGACCACAAGCTCAATCAGGCTGTGGCCCGTAAGACCCTGGAAAAAAAATGGAAGAATATTGAAGTACTGGTAGCTGAAAACGGAGAAGAAGCCATCCAACTGCTCCGGCAGCAGCCAGTCGATATTGTCCTGATGGACCTCCAAATGCCGATTCGAGATGGTTATTCCACTACAAAATACATCCGCCAGAACCTGCCCGCCCCGCTGTGTAAAGTGCCAATACTGGCCATGACGGCCCACGCTCATATCTCTCAGGACGGGTCTTTCAGAATGCATGGACTGGACGACTATGTGCTTAAGCCTTTCGAACCGGAACAGTTGTTCCGCAAGATAGAGCATTATTTACCACATATCACCTGAACAGCTATGGACTACCAGTACATTCAGCTGGATTATCTGGAGAAAATGGCGGTTGGCGACCAGGATACCCGCCGGAAATTGCTCCAGATGCTGATCAGTGAGCTGGAAAGCAGCGGGCCGAGAATAAAGGCGTTGTGGAAAAGTCAAAATCGAACTGAATTACAGTGGCTCTGCCATCACCTCAAATCTACTTTCCCATTTGTTGGAAATGAACGGCTGGCCAACGCCAACCGCGAATTAGAGCAGTACCTCCGGCAAGGTAAGGACTTCAACGCTCTGCAGCCCCTGCTAATCGATATTAAAACCCTGATTCCAAAAGCGTTGAAAGAACTGCGCATAGAGCTGAAAAAAAGCTGAATTCATTGTTTCCGACTTTCCGGTGGCTCCATACTACAATATTTGTCAAAGAACCCTATCTTTAAGGCATTTGAGAGGTATATCTGAAAACAGCCTATGGCAAATCTGAAGAAAATTCTCATCTGCGAAGACGAAGAGATCCTGCTGACTGCGCTAAAATTTCGGTTGCAGAAACAAGGCTATGAGCTATTCCTGACTACTAATGGCAAGGAAGCCCGGGACATCATTGAAAATGAAAGGCCCGACCTCATCGTAACGGATATCGATGTGCCCAAAATTTCAGGAATGGAGTTGATCAGCCTGGTACGCAACGATATGGATATGAGGGTTCCTATTATCATCATTGCTCCGTTAGAAGACGAGAACGTCATTCTGGAGGCAATGCAGAAAGGGGCCGATGATTTTGTAACCAAACCCTTCAAGCCGGTAGAGCTGGTTCTGCGGATCCGCCGCATATTTCAGGATATTGCCTCCCGGGTGGGTTAATTTACAACCCTCAGCTCCATCCAGCAATTTTACCCGGCTGAGCCCAAAAAAAGGGATGAAGACGGGCAACCAAAAGTACTACTCATGAAGGGAATTATCCTGGCAGGAGGACTGGGGACACGCCTGTCCCCCCTCACCCTTGCGGTGAGTAAACAACTCATGCCAGTCTATGACAAACCAATGATCTATTATCCGCTGTCTACCCTCCTTTCCGCAGGCATCCGCGATATTCTGATCATTTCTACGCCCCACGACCTACCCACTTTTGAAAAGCTGCTCGGTGATGGCAGCCAGATCGGCTGCAACTTTTCCTATACTCCACAACACGAGCCCAATGGCCTGGCACAAGCGTTCGTCCTCGGTGAAAGTTTCATTGGCGGCGACCCCGCCGCACTGATCCTGGGCGACAATATTTTCTATGGCGCCGGACTGAAGGAAATGCTGCTGAGTTGCACTAATCCGGACGGCGGTATCGTTTTCGCCTATTGGGTAGCCGACCCGCAACGCTATGGAGTGGTCGATTTTGACAGCGATTTCAACGCCCTATCCATTGAGGAAAAGCCGACAAAACCCAAATCGAACTATGCCGTCCCAGGCCTTTATTTCTATGATAACGAAGTGGTGGAAATCGCCAAAAACCTGAAGCCAAGCGCCCGGGGAGAGTATGAGATCACCGATGTCAACAAACACTACCTGGCGACCGGCAAGTTGAAAGTGGCTGTTCTGGGGAGAGGCGTAGCCTGGCTGGATACCGGGACTCATAAATCTCTGATGCAGGCCGGCCAGTTCATTGAAGTGATCGAGGACCGGCAGGGCCTGAAGATCGGCTGCATCGAAGAGGTGGCCTACGAGATGGGGTTCATCGATGCGGAGCAGTTGGAAAAACAAGCCCGGAAGTACCTCAAAAGTGGCTATGGAGAGTATTTATTGAATTTGTTGAAGCAGCAGGAGTAATATAGTCGATTTCAAGGAGCAACGATGAGCAGTTGTTTAGGCGATACGCGCCAGTAAGCTTCCAACCGCAGCCTGCACCCTCTCCTTCATTTCCGGCCTGCCCGGAAAACCAGCGCACTCAGATGCCGCCCTGATACCCCGTTCCAGGTTGATACTGCTTTGATGCTGAGAAGGGCAGTAGCCCAGTTCCTGCATCCTCCGGGCCAGGTACTCCTGCTCCGTCTGTCCGGGAGTAGGGATGAGCAGGGCCTTTTTGCCCATCGCCGCCAGGTCCATGATCGTGCTGTAGCCGGAACGGCAGATAACGAGTGGTGCCTGGTTCATGGCCGCCTGTAGCTCCTCCGCATTCAGGTAAGATACCAGTTCGATGCCGGGAGTGAGGCGGAGGTACTTTTTTTGCTCGGTTTTCCCCTGCACCAGCAATACTCGGTAAGGCAGGAGCTCTAGTTGGCGGATCAGTATTTTTTCGAGGTGGCTGCGCTGCGGCTCAGGGCCGGAGAGTAGTGCAAGGATGTCGTACCCCTTTCTTTCTTCTGCGGGCCGAAGCCTGGAAAGTAAGCCGATGTGCCGGCATGGAAGGCCTTCCGGGAGGCGCGATAAAACTCCCGCCAGGCTCTCGTTTCCCGGCTCGCCGGGAATCCAGCATTCATCGTATTGCCGGATGAACTGGTGGTGGAGCCGGTTGGCCAGCCACTGTAAGGGAGGCAAGGGGATAAGGATGTTGAGTTGGTGAGTGATAAAAACGGAGGGCACACGCGAAGAAAAGCACCCGAAGCGGTTATCCGAGATCACGGCGTCGATCTTTCGCCGCCCGATAATCTTCTGAAGCTGATGGTACTCGCGCCATGCGGCCCGGAGGAGTTTGGGCCCCTGTACGCCCACATTCCAGTACATATTGGATCCGTAGTAGTGAATATTGTAAGGAGGCAGGCTGATTAGTTCGAGGGCAGGAAACTCTGCTTTCAGGTAGGCGTAGGCTCTGCCTGCCGTGGCAAGCACCGGTTCTCCACCCTGCCGCTGTACTTCTTCAATGATGGGAACGCAGCGGGTGGCGTGGCCCAGCCCCCAATCGAGCGGCGCAAATAGAATGCGTGGCGTTGCAGCCATTGCAATAGTTTGTCAAAGAAGAAGAATTTTATAACTTCCGCTTAAAATATGAAGAACTGGCAAAAAGCAGGAATAGCCCTGTTCATGTGTGTGGCCCTGTCGGGCTGCAAAGCCTGGAACTGCGGCTGTCCGATGAGTGGAGTAAATGTTGATGAGTCGCCTGTTGTCAGTTGTTCGTTGGTTGCCGCTCCTGTCGATCAAGATCGGGTGGCAAATACAGGCCAAACCAACAACTGTCAACAGGCAACTGACAACTAATTCAACCGGATCTCGTCATCATTCTCATCGAAGAATTTATACTTCGTGAGGTGGTAATCATTATTGGGCTGAATGCGGATCCATTTGTAAAAGTTCATATACCACTTCATCTGAAAGCTGGGCCAGCCTTTTTTCAAATAAGCCTCGATGAAAGGGTGGACCAATAGCTTGATCTTGGATTTAGGCCTGGACTGAATGATGAAGTTGAGGTCGCGTTCGATCTCATCCGCGATGAGGATGGAAGCATTGATCTTACCGGTTCCGTTGCAAGTCGGGCAGACTTCCGCCGTATTGATATTCACTTCCGGGCGCACGCGCTGCCGGGTGATCTGCATCAGGCCGAACTTACTGAGGGGCAAGATGGTATGCTGGGCGCGGTCCTTCTTCATGAAATGGCGCATGCTCTGGAGCAGTTCCTTCCTTTGATCGGACTTTTTCATATCGATAAAATCGATGATGATGATGCCGCCGATATCTCTCAGCCTCAGTTGCCGGGCGATCTCCTCGGCCGCTTCCAGGTTGACCCGCATGACGGCCTCTTCCTGATTCTGGCTAGACATCTTATGTCCGCTGTTGACGTCGACCACGTGCATGGCTTCGGTATGCTCGATCACCAGATAAGCGCCGCTGGGCATGGTCGCCGTTTTACCAAAGGAGGACTTGATCTGTTTGGTGACGCCAAAGGCGTCGAACACCGAGCGGGTGGAGCGGTGCAGGGAGACGATCTTGACCTGTTCGGGAGCAATGGACTCCAGGTAGCTCCGAATATTCTGGTAAAGCTGCTTATCGTTGACCACGATGCGGTTGAAGGAGTCGCTGAGAATATCCCGCAGGATGCTGGAGGTCTTATCCAGTTCACTCAGCAATTTGAGCGGAGGCTTTGCTTTGTGCATCTGCCGGAACATATCCTCCCACTTGTGCATGATGAGCGATAATTCTTCGTGCAAGTCGGCCACCTTTTTACCTTCGGCGGCGGTACGTACAATAACGCCAAAATTCTTGGGCCGAATGCTCTCCACCAACAGTTGCAAGCGCTTGCGCTCTTCGGCGTTCGCAATTTTCTTGGAAACAGCAACGATATTGGAGTAGGGGGTCAATACCAGATAGCGGCCCGGCAGGGTAATCTCACAGCTCAGGCGGGGCCCCTTGGTTGAGATAGGCTCCTTTAGCACCTGCACCAGAATGGGCTGTTTCTTACTGAGCACCTGGTCGATCTTGCCGGTCTTGATGATATCCGGTTCGATCTTGAAATTGTCGAGCGTATGGGTATTGATCCCACCGGACATAGAACTGTTGGTGAACTTAAGCAGCGAACGCAGCTTGGGCCCCAGGTCCGTATAGTGAAGAAAGGCGTCTTTTTTGTGGCCGATGTCGACAAAAGCGGCGTTTAATCCGGGCATCAGACGCTTGATCCTACCCAGAAAAATGTCCCCTACGGTAAAGTTGTTGTTGGTTTTCTGGTTGTGTAACTCAACGAGTTTAGAATCTTCCAGCAGTGCAATCTCAACTTCCGTGGGGGTGGAATTAATAATTAGTTCTTTTTCCACGGGGATATTTTTTTTACCACTCTGCTCATCCCTCCCAGGGCTAACCATAGAATGGAAGCCTGCTATGAATGGGGATAGCTAGAGCAGCTAAAAATAGCTGGTATTGGGCATTGAGGAAAGTACGCTGGCAGCTGGAAAAAGAACTGTTGAGCTATATTCACCCGGAAGTCAGGGCTGATTAATGGCCAGGCGATAAGAGAAAAAGCTGACGAAGCCTGATATACTTGTTTTTTCTTGCTATACTAAATTACGGGGTAGTCAAATGCTTTTGTTTTCGGCTTTTGGGATCATTAATGCGCCTACAATTGTTTTCTCTTATCCTAACAGGTCGGGCCATGCCAGTCGGTTGCAAAAATTGTTTGATTAATGACCGAAATTGGAGCATGGCCTTCTAGATATCTTTTAAGGGCTGCTGCAGTACGCGGATGGGGCTGAATAAGCTCCCATACCACGTAATGCAAATTTCTTTTCAGGCCAAGTGTTAAAAGGAGTCGCTGAAACGGGCATCATGTACAAAACAGCATCTATGGTACTATCAGCAGCACCCTCAACACCCAATACCAAAATCACTTATCGGTTCTTCTTCTTATGGCGATTCTTGCGCAAACGCTTTTTGCGTTTGTGTGTCGCGATCTTATGTCTTTTTCTCTTTTTTCCACACGGCATATGCTAAACCTTTTAAAAATTAAAAAATAATGATCTTCAGAAAACAGGATCTATCTCATCAGGCTGCGGCACTGTTCTTCGAAAACTTTGGCTTTAGCGGTATCACCGCTGCCCTGATAGGCTTCCGCCAGCAGACAGATCGTATTAGAATTGCCAGGCGCCAGTTCAAGAGCATGCTCCAGGCGTTCTACCGCCTTGGGATATTGCCCGGTTTGAAGAGCTAACCTGGCCAAAGTATTCAAAACGAGAACGTTATCCGGGTCCTTTTGGTTTAAATCCCGCAACATGAGTATTCCCTTCATGGGGTTATCCTGCGGAGGGCTGGAAGTATAAGCCAACGCCAGGTTCACCTGATGGGCTATTTCTTCCGGGTTGAGTGAAATAGCGCTTTCGAAGGCTTGTATGGCCCTGCCCGTACAAAAATCCCTGATCTTTTGTTCCTGGCTTTGCTGAATACAGATAGTATAAGTCGTTCCGGCAATAGACCAACTTTCTTCTGTGCCCAATAACTCGGCTACTTCCTGGGCGTAATATCCCGAAATAGCCGGCTGGCCCAACTCATACCATTTCGAAGACAGGCGCTTGAACACCTCTGCCCGGGCAGAATCGGCCACGGTGTCTTCGAGTTCTGTTTCCAGAGCTAAGACCGCGCTTGAGGAAATTCCACTCAACGCCGGTTTGGCTTCCTGCAGCAAGGCATTGATATCGGTACTTTCAGCAGCCAGTGCCCTCGACTTTTCGAGTGCCTTTATGTCTTCAGGCGTAGTCTCGCAACCCAGATAAAGAATGAAAAACATTCCTATTGCAGAAGCAATGACGGCCCATTGTAATTTCGTCATGGATGCCAGATTCTATTTTATGGGCGCCTGGAAAGTGGCGTCCTTTTCATACCCCTCTATTCGTCATCCTCCTCTTCGCCAGGCAGGGTGTCCACATTATCCTTTACCTGTTCAACAAAAACCTTTGCTGGCTTGAAGGCGGGAATGTAATGCTCAGGAATCTCTATAGCGATGTTTTTCTTAATGTGACGTCCAATCTTTTTAGCCCGCTTCTTGATGACGAAAGAGCCGAAACCACGGATATAAACATTTTCTCCATCAGCCAGAGAGCTTTTCACTTCCTTAAAAAAGGTCTCCAATGTTACCAGCACATCAACTTTTGGCACACCAGTCTTCTCTGAAATTGCTGCAACCAAATCAGCTTTTCTCATCGTTAGTTATTGGTTTATAGTACGTTATACACAATTTTCCTTCTGAAAAATGAGTGGCAAATTTCGGAATTTTATTCTTCAATCGAAAATAAAAGTTTAGTTTATTTCAATATTTTTTGTCTAGCTATCAATCGATTACGAAAAAAGCCCTTTTAAAACAGCAACTAAAGTTGTTTCCAAAAAGCTCTAACTTCTCCTAAAGCGGTATATCTTTGCGTGACGCTAAAACAATATATATGTTGCTTTCAATGACAGGCTATGGTAGGGTATCGCATACCTTTGGTGATAAGACCATCAGTGTGGAGATGCGCTCGCTCAACAGCAAGTTCACGGATATCCGTATCCGGCTACCGCAGAATTACCGCGAGAAGGAATCGGATGTGCGCCGCATCATCGCCGATCGGGTAGACCGGGGTAAGGTAGACCTCGCCATTGACGTGAATTCTCATCATGGGGATGACGAATACGGGCTCAACGAGCCTTTGTTCCGCAAATATCACCAGGAGCTCTCCAAACTCTCCAATGAGCTGGGCATTCCTTCCGGGGACATGCTGCAGGCCATCCTCCGGCTGCCCAATGTGGTGGCTTCCGCCTCCGGCACGGTCTCTACCGAGGAATGGAAAGCACTTATGAACGCCCTGAACACGGCGATCGACAACTTCGAAAAGTTTCGTTCCGCTGAAGGAGCCGCTATGGAAGAGGACATGCGCCTGCGGGTGCACAACATCCTCGAATTACTGGGGCAGCTCGACCCCCGCGAGGAGGAACGCATCACCCGACTGCGACAACGCATGCACCAAAACCTGGAGGATTACCTCGGTAAAGACAAGATCGACGAGAACCGCTTTGAACAAGAAATTCTCTTCTACCTGGAAAAGATCGACATTACCGAGGAAAAGGTTCGTCTGGAACAACACTGCAAGTATTACCTCGAAGAACTCGACAAAAAGATAGCCTCCAAAGGCCGTAAACTGAGTTTCATCAGCCAGGAAATGGGCAGAGAGATCAACACCATGGGCGCCAAAGCCTATTCTTCGGAAATACAACGCCTCGTCGTCGGTATGAAAGACGAACTGGAGAAGATCAAAGAACAAGTAGCCAATTCGGTATGAGTAAGTTATTGTTGTTCGCCGCACCTTCCGGTGCCGGCAAAACGACTATCGTACATCACCTCCTCAAAAAATTTGACGAGTTGGAGTTTTCCATCTCCGCTACTACCCGCCCCCGGCGCCCCCACGAAAAAGAAGGCCTGGATTACTACTTCATCAGCCGGGAACGCTTTCAGGAACTCATCCGCCAGGATGCTTTTGTCGAATGGGAAGAGGTGTACAAAGGCCTTTTCTACGGCACCCTCAAAAGCGAGGTCGAACGGCTATGGGCCGAAGGTAAACACATCATCTTCGACATTGATGTCAAAGGCGCTATGGCCATCAAAAAGGCCTTCCCCAAAGAAGCATTGGCGGTATTTGTCAAACCTCCTTCCATGAAAGCTCTGGAGGGCCGCCTTAAAGCCCGCCGCACCGAAGATGAAGAAGCGCTGAAAAAACGACTGGGCCGCGCCGCAGAAGAGATGGCTTATGAGAACAAATTCGACGTAGTGCTCGTTAATGATATATTGAAAGATGCCCTGGCTACAGCCGAGCAGATCGTTGAATCATTCGTAAAACAATCCTAATGTAATGGAAACCCTCATCACCCAAGGTATAAAGGTCAGCGTTTTACCATCCTATCAAGCTGCATACTCCCGCCCGGCTCAAAACAGATATATTTTTGCATACCATATTACTATAGAAAACCAAAGCACCGATACGGTGCAGCTGCTGCGCCGCCACTGGTTCATCTGGGACAGCAACGGAACGATCCGCGAGGTGGAAGGGGAAGGCGTTATCGGCCAGCAACCCATGCTCGCCCCCGGCCAGAAGCACGAATATGCTTCCTGGTGCGACCTCACGACCGGCATTGGCCGAATGCATGGCGCTTTCCTCATGCGCCGGGATATGGATGGCAAGGAATTTCAAGTGGGCATACCGCAGTTTAGAATGGTGGCGCCGATGCGGTTGAATTAATCCTCCATTACTGCAATACATTTCAGTTCAATAGCAATGGGAGTCGGTAAGGCATCAATCCCTACTGTAGTACGGCAGGGCTGATTGTCCTGGAAGTACTCCGCGTAAATGCGGTTGTAGGTGTGAAAATCCCGCTGCATATCGGTCAGGAAGACTGTCACATCCACCAGGTTTTTCCATTCAGCGCCACTGGCCTCCAGCACCCTCCGCACATTTCGGAAAACAGAATGGCATTGCGCTGCAAAGTCAAACTCGGTGTAGTTGCCGGCGGGGCTCTGCTTCAGGCCGGGCACGCCGTCCGTCTCCGGGTCGCGGGGGCCGATGCCGGAGAGGAACAGCAGGTTGCCCACGCGGCGGGCGTGAGGGTAGAGGCCGACGGGTTTGGGGGCGTTGGAGGCGTCGATTTTTTTGGAGGGCATATTCGTTGTTTGTGCCCGGCTCTGTGGGAGGCGGGCATGAAAATTTATGGTTGCATTTTATCAGCTCTTCCTCTTCGCCATTTCCTCTTCCCTCAACTGTCGCCGCAGGATCTTACCCACATTCGTCTTGGGCAGTTCATTACGGAATTCCACCTTTTTGGGCACTTTGTAACCGGTCAGGCCGGTGCGGCAAAACTCGATCACTTCCTTTTCGGAGAGGGATTTATCTTTTTTTACGATGAACAACTTGACCATCTCGCCCGACTTATCGTCGGGAATGCCAATAGCGGCGCACTCCATCACTTTGGGGTGGGAGGCGACGTACTCTTCGATCTCGTTAGGGTATACGTTGAAGCCCGAGACCAGAATCATGTCCTTCTGCCGGTCGACGATCTGCAGGAAGCCGTCATCGTTGATCATGGCCACATCGCCGGTGCTGAGCCAGCCGTTCTTAATGGTGTTGGCTGTTTCATCCGGGCGGTTGAAGTAGCCTTTCATCACCTGTGGCCCATTTACCTGTAGCTCGCCGGCCTGATTAGGGCCCAGGATGTTACCGTGGTCGTCAACGATCCGCACATCGGTGGAGGGAACGGGCAGGCCAATGGTGCCCAGCCTGCCGGTGCCATCCAGCGGATTGACCGAGACCACCGGCGAAGCTTCCGTCATACCGTAACCTTCAGAAAGCGTACAACCGGTCACTTTTTGCCACTGTTCAGCTACCGGGCGCTGCACCGCCATAGCCCCACCGACTGTTATTTTCAGGTTGCTGAAGTCTACCGTGCTGATCTTCTTGTGGTTGGCCAAAGCATTGAAAAGCGTATTCACCCCTGTGAAAAGGGAAATCGGATAGTCTTTCATGGCCTTGATCACCGAATTGAGGTCACGGGCATTGGTGACCAGTACAGACAGCGTCCCGATACTCATCAACGACAGGCAGTGAACGGTGAAGGCGAAGACGTGGTACATCGGTAGGGGGCAAAGGGCTATTTCCTCCCCTTCCTTCAAAAAAGGCATCATCCAGGCGCGTATCTGCAGCATGTTGGCCACCAGGTTGCGGTTGGTCAGCATTGCACCTTTGGAAATGCCGGTGGTGCCGCCGGTATATTGAAGCAGAATGACATCATCGGCCGAGCTGTTATGGCCCTTAAGCGAAAAACGCCGCCCCTGCTTTATGGCTTCGCTAAAGCTCACTGTATTGGGAATGTTGTATTTGGGCACCATCTTACGGATACTGCGCACCACAAAATTGACGATCTGTTTCTTCGGGAAGCCCAGCATCTCGCCAATGCTGGTGGTGATCACCGTTTTTATATTGGTGTCTGCGAGGATCTGCTCCAGGTTGGCGGCAAAATTCTCGGCAATGACGATGGCCTTGGCCCCCGAGTCCGAAAACTGATGCCTCATCTCCCGTGGGGTGTACAGCGGGTTGGTGTTGACAATGACCAGGCCGGCGCGCAGGGCCCCAAACAGCACGATGGGGTACTGCAGCAGGTTGGGCATCATAAT
>JAGQXQ010000309.1:0-218 GCA_020436535.1 Phaeodactylibacter sp. | reverse complement strand
CCCATACAGGAAAATGCCGCCTTTTTTCGAAATTTTTCGAAGGTCTCCTCCAGCAGGTCTATCACAGTAGCGTACGCATCGGCGTTGATATTGGCGGGAACACCGTGAGGATAGTTCTTCAGCCAGGACCTTTGATCACTCATATCGCTTTGTTGTTTTAGAGTTTGTTCAAATTTCGATGATGAGGCGAAAGTGAGAAAATTTTGTTCTGAACAAGG
>JAGQXQ010000308.1:1321-3770 GCA_020436535.1 Phaeodactylibacter sp. | reverse complement strand
TCCTACGTCCAGGCGGAGGTCGCGTACCGGGAAGCCCTGGCGATCAGGAAGCGTCTGGCGGCTGCAAACGCGTACCGCTATGAGCCCGATGTGGCAGTGACCCAGAACAACCTGGGCAATATGTATTCCGGCCTGAATGCCTACGATCGAGCCGAAGCGGCCTATTTGGAAGCCCTCGAAATCTATCAGCGGCTGGTCCTGGACAATCCCCAGCGCTACAATGTATACCTGGCCAATGTGCTAAAAAACATAGGCTACTTGCACCAGGCATTGTTGAGGCAATCCTTTGATTGGGCGTATCGGTCTTCGGGCATGGAGTACACCAGACAGGCAGAGGCGGCCTTATCCTTTTATTCTACGGACATCCCCCTGGTAAAAAGCTATGGCGACAGCATAGCGGAACTGATTGCGTATTTTGAAAAGGTAACGGAAGAAGCTCTCCAGGTTCAGGCCCAGGTCAATCAGGTTTTGCCATTAGAAGAGCAAGTCGAAACGGAAACGGGCCCCGCCCAAAAGGCTGGTAAACAGGTTGAGGTAGTAAGTTTTCTGGAAAAAGTATGGCAGCAATATCCCCAAAATGAAATAATTATTTCGAGGCTTTCCAACGCCTGCGGCGGGTTATCCTGGCACCAGCTTTTTAATCGCCGGTTCGCTGAAGCGGAGCAGGCTGCCCGCCAAGGCCTGGATCTCGCCCCGTCTCAGGAATGGATTAACACCAACCTGGCCTTGTCCTTACTTTTTCAGGGAAAATACGAGGAGGCGGAGGTGCTGTATCTCGGCTTTAAAGATAAGCCCTACGGGGATTCCACTTATTCAAAAGCATTTCTGGAAGACCTCAACGCTTTGGAGGAAGCGGGCATCACTCATCCGGATGTGGGGAAAGTGCGGGCGTTGTTGAATGGCTGAGGGTTCATTTTGGGAAATTTTATTGATTTCTAACCTTTAGGGCTATCGATCAAGCCTTCCCCCCCGCCTTATCGATCAACTCCTCCAACCCCAGCTTCCGGTATGCTTCCGGGTCGCGCGCCTTCAGCTCCCGGGCCACTTCCTGCAATTTCTGCACCAGCAATTGGTTGAAAAGTTCCTGGTTGGGGGCGGGAGCGGCCGGCGGTTGGATGTCTTTCAGGCCGGTGGGCGGCGGGCCGTCCCATATTTCGCCTTGGCCGGTGATGAGCCAGTTGAGGTTGAAAGTAGGAAATACTTTTTTAATGGCCTCCAGGAGGTCAATCCTCGGTTTATCCGTTTTGCCTGTAAGAAAATTTGACAGTACAGCTCTGCTATAGCCGGACTTCGACGCAAATTCAGATTGCGACAGATTTGTCTGTTTCAATAAAAATTCAACTCTTTCCTTGACAGACATTTATAATTTATTGAAAAGAAAATTCAAAAATTATTGTCAAATTTTCTTTATTTTTAAAGAAAAATTTCAATACATTTGTGCTATAGACACAACCTTCACAAAGTAAAAAACAAAACACTATAATCTGCAATTGTAGTGCCCTAAAAATCTTTGCCCTCCTTTCCCATGCCGGCCCTTCAACAGCGGATACAGCGCGAGCTGTATGGGGGAAGAGTATGTGTCTGCGGCAGGGTAGGGGGGCATTTATCATTTTATCTTTTTCCACAAAAACCGAAGTCTATGGCCCGAACCATCACTACTGCTCAGGGTGGAATGCCCTCCGTCGGCTTTTTCCTTATTGCTTTTCTGTTGCTGTTGCTCGGCACTTTTCTGTACTTTTACCAGCCGCTGGAAACGAATCCGCCACCTCTCGCTGCGGCGTCGAGCCCACCTGCCATTGAATACGAAGTCACCACGTCGGATATAACTGTTGACTGGGCTGGCGGCGGCGATTTTGACCCCCGGGATAAATGCCCGCCCGATTTTTTCCGGGAGGGTTTCGTAGTACTGTATAAAAGAGTGGCGGACGGGGGCTATTTCCGCTTTCTTTACCACAAGGGCAGGAAGTTGCTCTATCGTATCGACAAAGAGGTGATCAGCGGAAAGGCCCGCATCGGCCTGCATTGGGTGGAGAGTACAAAGTTTAGTTCCAAGTACCGCATCGCTGACCCGGCCTTTAAGGGCGGTAGAGCAGTTAAAGTCCCTAATGCCAAAGGGGGTATGGATTCCCAAACCTTTCGCTACGGGCAGGCCGTTTCCAGAAGGAGAGTGCAAAGGGAGCGGGAACTGTTCAAAGAAACCCACATCGACCCGGATCAATGCCCGGAATGGTGGGATATACTGAACTTTTTTCCATGAGGGGAGATTGAACTTTTGTCAGGTCGCTGATTAGCATAATTTCATTAATTAAACGAATCAAGCAGCCAGGATTTGCGCGTGAGGGCAGCAGCTCCTCCTTTAGGAGGCTGGGAGGCTGAAAAGGCAGGCGCAAATAATGGCTGTGGACAGTCCTTAAATCAATAACTCAACCACATGAAATACGCCTTCCAA
>JAGQXQ010000308.1:775-1192 GCA_020436535.1 Phaeodactylibacter sp. | reverse complement strand
GGTGCTGGACTGGGAAGCCACCATCGTGTTACCCAGAGCAGAGCTGGAACTGGAAAACGGGGAGTACGACCTGATCATGCTGAAAGAAAAGCTCTACGCCTGCCGCAACCAGCAAAAGTTCCTGCTGCCGGATGGGCCGGTAGTGGTGGAGGTGGTTTCGGTTCCGGAGGAGTGAGTGGGGGAGTACTCTCGGGCGCCAATTTCCCATTGGCGCGCGAGTTGTTCCGCGGATGAACTGCGTTGATCCTATTGGGCTCCAAAGTCAAAAACCCGCGGCCTGCTCGCTGCGCTCGTACAGGCTTTTGCTTTTGTCCGCTTGCGCAAAAGGGTTTTGCGCCGCTGCCAAAAGCAACGGCCTGCACCCTTTCGGGCACAGGCCGCTGCTTTCATTGGTGATCCCGGCAGGATTCGAACCTG
>JAGQXQ010000308.1:0-746 GCA_020436535.1 Phaeodactylibacter sp. | reverse complement strand
CTTACCCGCTACGGCTTTCGCCGCTGCTGACGATAAATGTCAGCATTTGTGGCCTGGACTATCTCTTCGCCATCTCAGGCGCGCCACGTATAGTCTCTACGGAACCTCGCGAAAATTTTCCGCCCAATGGACTCCATTGGACTGGTTATTCCGCGGTGTACCTACCCTAAGAGACACTGATTGGTTGAACTGAGCTGGATCAATGTAATAGCACTGATCCGTTTCAGGGCAATAGATTGCATAGATTTCTATTTCTCTTTTATCTATCGCCTTGTTCACGACACCCCCCGAATAAGCATATGAGCTTCGGAAAGTGACTTCAATCGTGTCATTCCTCTTAAGCTTTCGATACTTGGCCTGAACCCTTTTGAATTGTCCATCCTCGTAAATGACAAGGTCAAAAGGAGAATGCTCCGTTTCTGGATTCAGGATCAAATATCCCTGCTCAAATAAGTCAAGCTTAGCCTTCAGTACACCCAGGTCTCCTTTGTTTTTGGTGTGATGATCATACATAACAATAAAAACACAAAGAAAACCTCAAGTTTCCTCGGGATTGCCCTATCTTTTCAGACTTAGGTTTCCCCGATACAGTGACGTCCACTCTGCAGGTTCTGTTTCCCTGCAGAGGCTCCTTTTACCCGCCAGAGCTTTACGCGTGGGCGGGTACTTAAAGTCAGATGCTCTATCCCCTGAGCTACGGGACCAAATTATTCTACTGCCTTCTTTACTAGACTTTGGACGTGCGG
>JAGQXQ010000307.1:3525-6480 GCA_020436535.1 Phaeodactylibacter sp. | reverse complement strand
TGATCTCCTGGCCGGGCCAGCCGATCCATATCTTCTCCCAGGATACATCCAGAGAATTCAAGCCAGTAGCTAAACCGCCAGCACTGGGGTAATAAATAAGGTCTCCTTTTTTCTTTTGAATCGTTACGGGAAGCCGGTTTGAGATAATTACTAGTCTCGACATAGTTGATTGAGGATAGAATTTTGTGGAACAAAAAGATAATAAAAAATGGGAGTATAAGTGCAACAGCACCTGGGTTTTCGTAAAAATCACACTAAGAACCCTCCGTAAAACAAAGGTAGACACCTGACTTGTTCGATCAATATATTGTTCTAAATTTCATGAAAATAAATTTTTAAAAATTACAAAATGAAAATATTTCAATATATAAAATCGAACACTTTTTTACTTTCAAAATTTTTAGTAAATTATGGCAAGTAAATCTGGACAGTATGAAAAAGAAAACCACAGAAGAAAAAGTACTTCAGGTACAAACGGTAATGACTTACGCCTTAATGATCGGCATTCTCGTTCTGTGCATTTTTCAAATGCCAAAGATCACGGCCTTCCTTCAGGAATATGGAGATATGATGAAAGCAGCCCTACCGGTGAGGTAGATTATGGGTTCACGCCGGCAAGGATCCATCCGCAAACCACAGCCTGCATTATCCCATATACAAACCAGGTCAGGACCATACTCAGGGAGACGGAAATAGCGCTGAAAGTGATCCACATGGAAGGTAAGGTGGCCATCAACGCGTATAGGAGGCCAAACTTCAGCCCGCGCCACCACCATGGCCCGAAAAGCTGCGCTTTAAACCAGTTCCAAAACCAGGCCAGAGTAAAGCCGAGGATAAAGGGATGTACAAAAAACAGCAGCGCCCTATCATTTCCCGGCCAAAAAATGGGATTGTAATATTCCTCAACAAGGGCAGGCAAATAGTTGATGGTTACATACAAGGTGAAGTAGCTCAAACCCAAAAGCACCATACCGGAAGCCAGGCCGGAAGCCAAAACCTTTCTCATAACATCTTAAAATTTTCGACCCATAGTACTCCAGGCGCTTTTATTCTGAAGCCTTTAGGCCACGAGGGCCGTGTATAAGGCCGGCAACGGGTATGCACCGGCTGTCCAAGAGAAGTACTCCTCCCCCGTTTATTTATTGGCTATCAATATAAACAACGATTCCTTCCTGAGCATACTGGCTTTTGAGCGTTGTGAGATAGTTGGAAGCGTCTTTTTTATTAGGGAACGGAGCAATGACGACCCTGTTGTTACCATCTTTTTTCCAGACGTAGAGGTCAGAAAGCCCTTTTTGTTTCAGGCGGTCCACCACCTCGGCCGCATTCTCTTCTTTTTTGTATGAAGCCAGCTGAATCGCATATCCTGTAATACTGGCCGGAAGGATATAGGAAGAAGCCGTTTCGCCCTTAATGGTTAGTGTATTTGTAGCCGGCAGGCGAGAACTATTGGCTACAGCGCCGTATTGCGAAGGTTGTCCGTACGGAGATGTCGTAGTGAAGGGCGCCACCGTCGGGGCAGCTGATGCTTGAGGAACAGGTTCTTCCATCACGATGTAAGCTTCCGGGAAAGAAGCCCGGATACGCTGGAGGAATTGTTGCGCCTGCGCAGCATCATTGTAGGGGCCAACCCTTACGTAGTCCAGGCCGCCGATCCTCCGGGAATAGACCTGCCCGTAGGGCGCCGCCGCAGAAAACTGCCGGCTGTCGGGCAGGACCGTATAAGCGCCCAGTTGTATGGCAAAGGCCCTGGTTGAAGTTTCAATCCGGCCCTGATTGGCGCCATAAGAGGCTGGCGCTCCATCCGTATAAGGAGATTTTGCCGTCAGGCCATTATTATAATTATCCAGATAGGAGACTTGGATATTGGCGGGTGCGGTTTCGCCGCTTCCCCACATTAGCAGCGTATTGACCGTATCTTTTACAAACTGTCCGGAAACGCGGCCGATCAGCCGTACGGAAAGCAGAGAACGGTCGGTTTTTTCTCTGAACCGCAGCGTCATCTGGAAATAATCGCTGTTGCCTGCGCCCGGCAGTGCTTTTATTGGGCCTATATTTCTGCCATCCTCCTGATACTCTACAGAAATTTCACTCGGTAAAAACCAGGCGCCATTGATAGTGAAATTGGAAAAGGTGAACCTCACCTCCTTGTCCTGGGGGTTAAAACGTATAAGCCCCGCCGTGTTATCCTGACCGGCAGCCTGGCCTACCCGTTTACTAACCTCCAAACGCTGTACTCTTTCCCAGGAGGTACTAGTCCCTCCGGGCCGCCCTTCCGCCTGAACGACGAACGACAACCAGTTATTCGCTCCGCCGGATTGCGCCTGGCCGGTAATGGATAGTAACAGTAAGCAAACAAAAATGAGGGTGAACTCTTTCATCGGTTTTGGAATTTAGAAACGTATATACAATAAATATAAGACATTATTCGGTTTACAACAGCACGCTGACATAGAAATTATATAAACTATCATACTGGGCATCTATCTTCAGCCCCTGCTTTTTGGCTTTTTGGAGAGGTTCCATATCCTCGGTTTTAGTAGCAATCAGTACGTTAAACATACCGAGGGCCTGCCCAAACTGCATATCGGAAAGCGAATCTCCAACCATTACCGACCGCTGAAAATCTACATCCGGAAACTCGTTCCGTGCCTGCAGGGCCATGGCTGGCCGTGGCTTTCGGCAGTTGGGTTCTGCTGAAGACAGGTCCGGGCAATAATACACGGCGTCTATCCGCCCCCCGGCCGCTGCTATCTCTCTCAGCATGGCTCCATGAATTAGCTCCAGGCTCGCTACCGTCATCAGCCCTTTGCCTATCCCTTGCTGATTGGTAACGACGAAAGCCCGGCCTACATTTTGTGTTAGTCCGGCTATTGCTTCCAGCGCGCCGGGCAACCAATGAAATGCTTCCCAACTTTGGACGTATGCACCGGGAAGCCGGCGGTTGATCACCCC
>JAGQXQ010000307.1:0-3459 GCA_020436535.1 Phaeodactylibacter sp. | reverse complement strand
GCCAAAAAGGGCAGCCTCCACCAATTCGCATATAATATGGCCCACCAGAATATGGCATTCCTGAATGCGGGGGGTATTGTCGGATGGTACTCTCAGAACAAAATCACAAACCGCCGGTAATTTTCCTCCTTGCCGGCCGGTCATACCCACCACTTTCATACCCATACGGTGGGCGGAATCGATGGCGCTCAATATATTGGGGGAGTTGCCGGAAGTTGATAAGGCGAACAATATATCGCCTTGCCGGCCGGCCGCCCGCACCATACGGGCATAGGCCTCTTCAAAAGAGTAGTCATTGGCGACCGCCGTGAGGAAGGAGGTATTGACATGCATGGCTTCTGCGAACAGCGGCTCCCGGTCGATGTAAAAGCGGCCCGAGAGCTCCCCGGCCAGGTGCTGGGCGTCGGCGGCGCTGCCGCCGTTACCACAGAACAACACTTTTTTGCCGGCGCCGAAAGCCTCGACACAGACGTGAACGACCTGCTCCAAAACCTGCAGGAGCTGCTCATCCGCCAACAGAGCCTGCTTGGCCGAAATGCTTTCGCGCACCACTTCCTTAATCCTGGTATTCATCAAACAATCTTGTTTTTCATCTTCCTTACTCCATACTCCATGCGCTTGATTTCCGGCCAAATAGCTAACCGCCAAGGGCCAATAACCAACCGCTAAATTATCCTCTCACATCCATAAATAAATAAACAAGGCCAGCACGCCAAAGATCAGAACTCTCAGCAAAGTGGCCACCCATCTGCTCTCCACTCTCAGCGTGATCGTGGTCAGAACGGCTACCAAAAGGCTGACCGCCAGGCTGGGTAAAAGGCCGGGCAAGAGGTAGTAAAGCAGCGATAGCGGTTCCTCTCCTGTAAACCGGGGTACGGCCCATTTTGCCAGCGAGAATACCGCATGGGCCCAGAGTCCAATTCCCATACCCGTAATCAATAACCAACCGATTGCAATGCCGGGCAGCAATTTATCGACCGTTCGAATGCCACTGCTGACCGCCAACCAACTGAAAAACAGAAAAAAGCCCAGCTCAAGCTGCTGTATCCAGGTTGCAGATACATTTAACGCATTCAACCCGTAGTCTATTCCAAAATGAATAGCCGCTAACAAAATGCCGGCAATAATAACCACCCGGCCCACCGTACTCATTGAAACCTGGCCTTCTTCTGAGGTATGATCTAAGATTCCCCTGCTCATATTTTGCGATATAATGATTCAATGCCTTTAACCATATTGCTCCAGGAAAAGCGCTGCTTCCCAAGCCTGACGCCTTCCGCCATTTCAGCTTCCCGCTTTTGAGAAAAGTAATCTACAATCGCGTCGGCAATTGCCTCTACGCTGACTTCAACGACATACCCTTCCCGCTCGTGTTCAACAATTTCCGGAAGGCCGCCCACTTTCGTCACCAGCATGGGGGTCTCAAAATGATAGGCCAGTTGAGAAATACCACTCTGGGTAGCCGACTTGTATGGTTGCACTACCAGGTTGGCGGCGCCAAAATAATACCGCACTTCTTCATTGGGGATATAATCGGAGCGAAAGATCACCTGCTCTTCAATGCCTTCTTCCCCGATAATCTGCAGGTAGGGCTCATCACTGCCATAAAACTCTCCGGCAACTAGGAGCCTTAGATCAAGGGCTTTGATCCGCTCATCGCCCATCGCCCTCAAAAGAAGATCCAGCCCCTTGTAATCCCGAATAAAGCCAAAAAACAAGAGATAGGAATAGGCGCCCGACAAGCCGAGCTGATCTAAAGCTACTGCTCTCGTGCATTTTGGCCCGTAGTTATCAAAAAGAGGATGCGGAATATAGCTCAATGGTTTTTCCGGCGCAAAGCTGCGGATATCCGCTCCTACCGAACGAGACATTACAATAAAAGCGTCTACGGCATTGATGAAATAACGGGTCAGCAAACGGTCCCCCGGCCGCCGTTCATGCGGGATGACATTATCCGTGATGGCCATGGTTTTGGTATGCCCGTTGCCTTTAGCCAACCGAAGGATCGTGCCCATCGACGGGCCCATAAAAGGAAGCCAGAAGCGGGCGATGATCAGGTCCGGCGATTCCCTGCGCAGGCGGCGGCCGATTTTCCACCAGTTGAATGGGCTGACCGAATTCACAACCGGCAATATCTCCAGCCCTTCCGGCGGCGGGCCGTCAGCGTACTGAGTCTTGCCCGGAAACAGAAGGGAAGGGTACTGCAGGCAAAAAGAATATATCCTGACACCATAACCCTGATCCTGAAGTTCCTTTGCCAGTCGTTCAGTAGAGGAAGCGATCCCGCCCCGCAAGGGGTGCGCCGGAGAAAGAAGAACGATTCGTTCCAATTTTTTGGCCAAAGATAGAAAGCTATGAGCAGAGTAGGCGCCAATTTTCGGGTAATTGCGTAGAATGAATGCCTCCCTCCGGGAAAAATGCTTCAGCAGGCCCGGCCGAAATTGAAAACTTGTCAGGTTTATGAAAAATTATTATATATGCGCACAAGCTTTAACCGCCGCCATGCGTTGTTTGGGGTAAATTCACCCCAAAACTCTTTTTTCCTTAACAAAGCTCTGATATGCAAAGGACTTTATGGCCTTTTTTATTGCTAACTTTTTTGATGGCCGTTTTGCCCGATACTTCCGACGCACAGAAGATCGGCCGTTACCAACGGAAAGTTGAAGAATACCGGCGAACCGAATGGCCGCCGGAGCGGTCCTATGCGAGAATGTCGCTTGGATACACTTTGCAAAAAACCTTCCAGCGCCATTGTGAGTATTGCGGTTTTGTCATACCTGATGGGCGGCGCGATTACATCCCGCAGGATATCAGCAAATTTCTGGGGCGGCGCGACCTGCGTACCAAAGTAGAATCGGCGGATATTCGGGGCGGCGGCCTCTTGTATTACATTTTCACCGCAGATGATATCCAACAGTCTTTCGATTATCTGGCCTATTCGCCCAGCCGGGTAATGCGACTCAACAGCATCGAAAACCAGTTTGTCGTCAACCCGGATGAAAACTTCGATTCCTACATCTTGCACAAGACCTGCAGCGGCTATCTCAAGGCCGCTCTCGATGCAGGTATCGAGCCGCCATATGCCTCTTTCCAGGCTGCGCTCGATACCGATAGCCGGCGGGAGTCCTCCGTTCTCGCCCTTTCCGGTTCATTTGTTTCTCCACTGCACTTCATTCTGGAGGCCAATGACTATCGCACTACCGAATTCATGATGAAGTTATGGCGCTATTATCAGGAGAATCCTGAATTCATTAACAACGCCTATTACCTGCGCGAGTTCGAAGGTGTAATGATCAAGCACATCACTTCCGCCGAAGAAAACTATCACATTGAAACAGAGGGCGGGCTCAATATCAATGCTCCGCTCGCCGCCCGCCTGAAGTCCAGCTTTGGCATGGGCAAAGGGGGCAGCGGCTCCTTTTTCGGCAATGACTGGGAAACCATTATTTATACCGATTT
>JAGQXQ010000306.1:25057-31000 GCA_020436535.1 Phaeodactylibacter sp. | reverse complement strand
GAAGCCGATCAGGTGTTGCCCTACTTCATCCTTAAGGAAGTGCCGGCAGGAGTAGCCGGCATCGTAATTTCGGCCGTGCTTGCCGCAGCGATGAGCAGCCTCGATTCCGGCATCAATGCCATCTCCACGGTCAGCGTGGTCGACCTGATGAAACCGTATCTGGCAAGGGGCCGGGAAGATAAATATTATCTGAGGTCGGCGAGGTGGATCGCTTTTGCCGTCACCCTGCTCGTTATCCTGGGAGCGATCCTGTTCAGCCGTATTGAAAAGGAAAGCATGAACGATGTCAGCCTGATTGTCACCAGCATATTCGGCGGTTGCCTGATGGGGCTGTTCATGCTCGGTTTTTTTACCCGCCGGGTAGATGGCACATCCGCCACGATAGCTATGGGATTGGCTATCCTATTCAACATTTACCTCGGCCTGGGGGCTTTGGGGTGGCTGCCTCCGGCCGTTACATTGGGCATACACAGCTACTGGGTGGGAGCCGCGGTCAATGGTTTTTTCATCATTCTCGCTCTCATCCTCAGTTTTTTCTTACGCAGAGAAGCTAAAGGACTGGAAGGGTTAACCGTCTGGACGATGCCTCGAAGGGCAGCAAAGGCTGAGGAGGATTAAGTGGTTTATCTTTCTGAAAATGCAATAATAAAAAATAAAGAAAATGAAGAATCAACATCACCATTTAGGGCCTATGCCCAAAGTCGGCATCCGTCCTGTAATTGACGCCCGCCTGGGCGGAATAAGGGAATCCCTGGAAAGCACTACAATGGGAATGGCCAAGCGGGTCGCTCATCTCATTAGTACCCATCTGAAATATTTTACCGGCGAGCAGGTCGAATGTGTGATTGCGGACACGGCCATAGGCAGGGTGCCGGAAGCCCAGCGGTGTGAGGAAAAGTTCGAAAGAGCTGGAGTGGGGCTCTCCATCACGGTAACCCCCTGCTGGTGTTACGGAACGGAGACGATCGATATGCATCCTACGCGCCCCAAGGCCATCTGGGGATTCAATGGTACGGAAAGGCCGGGCGCGGTCTATCTGGCGGCTGCGCTGGCGGGCCATGCCCAAAAAGGGCTGCCGGCTTTTAGTATCTACGGCGAAGATGTGCAGGACAGCGGAGATGAAGAGATCCCGGAAGAAGTACAGAAGTATTTACTGCAATTCGCGAAGGCAGGATTAGCCGTCGCCACCATGAAAGGTAAATCTTATTTATCCATTGGGTCGGTTTCGATGGGAATCGCCGGTTCTGTCATCGATGAAAGTTTTTTCCAAAAGTACCTGGGCATGCGCAATGAATATGTGGATATGAGTGAGGTGAACCGGCGTATCGAGAAAGGAATATTTGATCCGGAAGAATATGAGCACGCCTTGAAATGGACAAAAGCCAACTGCCGGGAAGGTAAAAATTATAATCCAGAGGACAGACAGAAGCCGCGCGAAAGGATGGACCAGGAGTGGGAAACCGTAGTCAAAATGACTTTGATCTGCCGAGACCTCATGGCCGGCAACTCGAGGCTGGCAGATATAGGCTTCGGAGAAGAAGCTTTAGGGCATAACGCTATCGCCGCCGGGTTTCAGGGGCAACGCCAGTGGACGGATTACATGCCCAATGGGGATTTCATGGAGGCCATCCTCAATTCTTCCTTTGACTGGAATGGAATTAGAGCCCCCTACATTATGGCTACGGAGAACGATGCGCTCAACGGCATTTCTATGCTATTTGGTTACCTTCTTACCAATCAGGCTCAGATGTTCTCGGATGTACGTACGTTCTGGAGCCCAGCTTCCGTGGAAAGGGTCACCGGGTATAAACTGGAAGGAGTGGCAAAAGATGGCATCATCCACCTGATCAACTCAGGATCTTCTACTCTTGACGGCACCGGGCAACAGGAGGCCGGCGGCGAGCCGGTTATGAAACCGTTCTGGGAAATATCGAAAAAGGAAGCTCAACGCTGCCTGGATGCTACTGATTGGCCACCCGCCATGTATGAATACTTCCGGGGAGGAGGCTATTCCTCCCATTTTGTCACGAGGGGCGACATGCCGGTGACTATGTGCCGGATCAACCTGATACAGGGGCTGGGGCCGGCCATGCAGATCGCTGAGGGTTGGACTGTAGAGCTACCCGATGCCGTCCACAAAACCCTTGATGAACGCACCAACCCTACCTGGCCGACGACCTGGTTCGTACCCAAATTGACGGGAAAAGGGCCTTTTCGGGATGTATATTCCGTAATGGCCAACTGGGGAGCCAATCACGGAGCGTTCAGTTATGGCCATTATGGGGACGAACTCATCAGCTTGTGCTCCATGCTTAGAATACCCGTATGTATGCACAACGTGGAAGAAGACAGGATCTTCCGGCCCAAAGACTGGGGGGCCTTTGGAATGGAGGCTGAAGGGGCCGACTACCGGGCCTGCAAGAACTACGGCCCGCTTTATTGACCCTTAACACGTGCAATCGATGAAAAATATAACCGCCGGGCCCCATTCATTTTTTTCTTCAGGGCGAGTAGTGGCAGGACTGATGTGGCTTATTCTCAACGGGGCCTGTGTATCTCAGGCAATAAAAAACAGGAGTATGATGGAAGTAGCCCGGCCGGGCGAGAAAGGTTACATCACAGGCGAGTTGATCTATCCTCTGGATAACCGCCCCACGCCTCAGTGTCATGCTTCCACTATTGAGGAAACTCCTGCCGGGCTCATCGCCGCCTGGTTTGGAGGGGCACATGAGAAAAGCCCGGATGTGGGTATTTGGGTGTCGAGAAGGGAGGGCGGCCGATGGCTTGCACCGGTTGAAGTAGCCAATGGTGTCCAGTCGGATTCCCTGCGGTACCCCTGCTGGAACCCGGTACTTTTTCAGCCGGACTCCGGCCCGCTGATGCTCTTTTACAAAGTGGGGCCTTCCCCCCGGGAATGGTGGGGCATGCTGGCCACTTCGGAAGATGAAGGGAAAACCTGGACAGGGCACCGGAAACTGGGAGAAGGCCCCCTGGGCCCGTTGGTCGGCCCGGTGAAAAACAAACCCGTACAACTGGACGATGGATCTATTCTTTGTCCTTCCAGTACGGAAACGGAGGCCGATGGGGAGGACTTCTGGAAAGTTCACTTCGAGCGAAGCCGCAGCCCGGGAGCGCCCTGGGAGGTGATAGGCCCTATCAACGATGGAGTTGCATTCGATGCCATTCAGCCCAGCATTCTTATTTATGAGGGCGGCGATATGCAGGCCTTGTGCCGGTCCCGCCAGAACGTAATCGCCCAGAGCTGGTCTTACGACGGCGGCGCTACCTGGAGTGAAATGACCGCCACCGAACTGCCCAATCCCAATTCGGGCACCGACGCCGTAACTCTTAAAGACGGCCGCCAACTGCTCGTGTACAACCACACTGTTCGCGGAAAGCGTTTTCCCGCCGGCCGCGCCATGCTAAACCTGGCCATTTCCGACAATGGGCAAGACTGGCAGCCGGTAATGACCCTGGAACGGCAGGATGGAGAATTTTCCTATCCAGCGGTCATTCAGTCCTCGGATGGAATGGTGCACATCACCTATACTTATCAGCGGCGAAGCATCAAATACGTGCGGATCGACCCACAGCAACTGGGGCAATAAACCGAAGCAACTCCGGGCTAACTGATCTACACCGACAGTGCGAGGCGCAGGCTGGATTTTAAATGAGAGGCTTTGATGTATTACTTTTTTTTTGTAAAAAAGCAGGCTGACAACTTATTATTTTACTCAAGAGCAAAAAAGTGCAGAAAGGTTTTTTTTATCCGATTAATTATTTAACTTTGCTTTAACGTTTAAGCAAATGAAGAATAGAGTCTCTTTAAAAGATATCGCAGATGTTGTGGGAGTGTCGGCCAGCCTGGTTTCTTACGTCCTGAATAATAAAGGAAAAGAGAACCGGGTATCAGAAGAAACGGCGAAAAAGATCAGGGAAGTGGCCGAGGAGCTGAATTATCAGCCCAATCAGATTGCGCGAAGCCTCAAGAGCAAGCGGTCACAATCCATAGGGCTCATCGTTGCAGATATTTCCAACCCGTTCTTTTCCAATATGGCGCGGACGATTGAGGACGAGGCGCATTCCAGTAATTACACCGTGATCTTCGGGTCTTCCGATGAGAATAGCACCAAGCTCAAGAAAGTCCTGGATTTTTTAACTACCCGGCAGGTTGACGGATTCATCATAGCTCCCACTGAAGGCTGCAAAGAGACAGTGGCAGAGCTCAGTAAGCAAAAAATCCCCTTTGTACTGATCGACCGGTACTTTGAGGACCTTTCAACTAACTATGTGATCATTGATAATTTTCAGGCCTCTATGGATGCGGTTGATCATTTACTGAAAAGGGGGCATACCCGGATTGGCCTCGTCGCCTATCGCTCAGAGCTCATTCATTTTAGAAACAGGATAAGGGGCTATAAAGAGGCTTTGAAAAAAGCCGGCGTTGACCCTGGCCTGGAGTTCATTAAGGAAGTCAGTTACGCTGCTTTTGAAGAAGAGATGAAAACGGCCGTCCGGGAGTTGATCTATGAAGATAAGGCCGAGGCCATATTTTTTTGCACCAACACTCTTGCCATCGAAGGGTTAAAACAAATATTCAGCCTGGGCAGGAAGGTACCAGAAGAAATAGACGTAGTAGCCTTTGACCAAAGCATAGCTTACGACTTTTTTGAATATTTTATTCCCCATATTAGCCAACCAATAAAAGAAATAGGGCAGGAGGCAGTAAGGGCCCTCATTGAGCAGATCAATAATAAAACAGAGGAAACCCGCCATATTTGCCTCAGGGCAAAATTGGAAGCCCGCCAGGCGCCAGCTGACGAATTGAAAATGGTCTAGGGTTTTAATTTTCACCTGGTTGCTTAAACGTTTAAGCAACCAGAAAATGACCCGGCTGCCTCTATACAGAGTGAAGGGCACTTCCTTTTTCAGTGCCAATCATACAGGATGTTCACGATTTTCCAACTATTAATCATTGCTAGTTATGAAACTGGATATTACAAAAAACATTAGGCAGCTCAAGGGCTGCAAGCTTGCCTTTCAGGCGATGGCACTACAGCTATTAATGGTTATCTCGTTGACGGCTTATGGGGGTACATCCCGAACCGCCAGCGATAATGGCAGGCTGTTTGCGGAAGACATAACAGTTACCGGGAAAGTTACCGGCGAAGACAGCCCGGAGGGCTTACCGGGGGTAAACGTGATTGTGAAAGGAACCAGCCAGGGAACGGTGACGGACTTTGAAGGAAACTATTCGATCGAAGTACCTTCTGAAGAATCGGTGCTGGTTTTCAGCTTTATCGGATACCAAGTACGGGAAGTGGCGGTCGGCAACCAGTCGGTTATCAATATTGAGCTTGCTTCGGATGCCAGAACGCTGGATGAAATCGTGGTGGTCGGGTATGGTACACAGACCAAACGGGACCTCACGGGTTCTGTATCGAAGTTGAATGAGGAAAATTTCAACCAGGGCGTCAATGCCTCGATCGAACAACTCCTGGAAGGCAAGGCCGCCGGCGTCCAGGTGGTCCAGAACAGTGGAGAGCCGGGAGGAGGCATGTCTATTGATATCCGTGGAGTGGGGTCCATCAATGCAGGCAGCGCTCCGCTTTACGTGGTCGATGGGTTGCCTATTGAAAACTCCGCGCTGATCCAGGGCACCGGCAACCAGGTGGCCGCGACCCGGTCTCCCCGTAACCCCATCAGTTTCCTGAACCCTGCCGATATCGCTTCCATCGAGATCCTCAAGGATGCATCCGCCTCGGCCATTTACGGCGCCAGGGGGGCCAATGGCGTTATATTGATCACCACCAAGTCTGGCTCCGCCGGCCAGTTGAAGGTCGATTACAACGGGCACATCGGGTTCAATGAGGTGCACAACCGGCTCGGCCTGTTGGAGCCCCAGCAGTACATGGATGGGATCAACAGCCTCATTGAAGGTGG
>JAGQXQ010000306.1:21279-24952 GCA_020436535.1 Phaeodactylibacter sp. | reverse complement strand
TTTTCCTGGGGCAATAACCAGACGACTTATCTGGTTTCCGTTAACAATACCCGCGAGGAAGGGCTGGTCGAGAAAACCTCCTTCAACCGGTACGGAGGGCGCTTCAATTTGAATCACCGCACCGACCGGTTCAACTTCGGCATCAGCACTACTTCCAGTTACATCAAAGACATTTTTGTGCCCAACGGCTTCGACGTCAACCTCCGGGGCGGCGCCATCAACGCAGCAAAACTGTACGACCCTACTTTAGCTATCAGGGATGAAGAGGGCAATTTTGTGCTCACAGAATTCATGGATATCGACAATCCGCTGGCTATTCTTACCGGCAACCATATCGACGGTAACCGCTACCGTTATCTGGGAACCGTATTTGCAGAGTATTTTGTCCTTCCCAGCCTGAGCGTTAAGGTCCGGGCAGGAGGCGACGCCAACAATGAAGACAAAACCGTTTATAAAGACAGAACGACCATCATTGGTAATTCCCTGGGAGGGGTAGCCACGGCCTATTCCGCAACTCAGACCAACTATCTGGTGGAAGGAACGCTCAATTTTAACAAGGCTTTCGGAGATCATAATCTTGGCGCCCTTGCCGGTATTACCACTCAGAAGTTCATGACCAAGTTTAGCGAGCAGCAGGCGAATAATTTCACGACCGATGCCACGCTGGCCAATAACTTCGGCCTTGCCGACCGCTCTACCCTGATCAACAACAGTTTTAAAGAAGGCAATACTTTATTATCTTATCTGGGCCGGGTAAACTATAAATTCCAGGACAAATACCTGCTGACTGCTTCCTATCGTATAGACGGCTCCAGCCGGTTCGGCGAAGGCAACCGTTTTGGCTTTTTCCCCTCTTTTTCTCTGGGGTGGCTGATCGACCAGGAGTCCTTCTTCCCTTCAACGGATGTGGTGGACATGTTGAAGCTTCGGGGCAGCTGGGGGCAGACGGGCAACCAGGAGATCGGCAACAACAACTCTATCGTGACCTTTGCTTCCGGCAACCGAACGAGCTATGTGCTCGATGACCAGTTTGTCACCAGCCTCAACCCGACCCGGATCGCCAACCCGGACCTGCAGTGGGAAACGACGGAACAAATAGATATCGGGGTCGATTTCAGCCTGTTTACCGGCAGAATCTCCGGATCTATTGACTGGTACCAGAAGAAAACGACAGACATGCTGCTCAATTTGCCGATCCCGACCTCAAGCGGGTTCAGCAGTAAGCTGGTCAACATTGGCAGTATGAACAACTCGGGCTTTGAATTCGCCCTGACTTCTTATAATGTGGTGGACAGGGGGTTCAGCTGGAGTTCAGACCTCAACTTTTATACCCTTAATAATGAAGTCACGGAACTCGGCGGCATTTCCCAGATCCTTACGGGAAGCTTCTCTGCGGCGGCCGGAAATATCAGTATCATTACGCCCGGAGAACCTCTGCGGTCGTTTTACGGCCATGAAGTGGTAGGCATCTGGCAGCAGGGGGATGACCTCTCTTCCGTCACCAATAATGTAAGCCCCGGCGATTTCAAGTTCAGGGATGTGGATGGAAACGGAACCATCGATGGAGACGACCGGGTCATTCTCGGCAATTCCTTTCCGGATTTTACCTGGGGCTTTGGCAATACCTTTAAGTACAAAGGCCTGAACCTGTATGTTTTCTTCAGGGGGGTAGAAGGCGTGAATATGATCAACGGCAATTTGCTGGAGCAATACTTTCCCCGTTCCGGTGTCCGGGTCAACCGGTTCGCCGAACCCTTCCTGAATCGCTGGACGCCCACGAACCCGACCAATGCGCAGCCGTCGTACCTCAATGTGGACCAGCTGTCTCAAGGGGTAAACTCCCGTACCGTTGTCGACGCTTCTTACATCAAGCTTCAGACCGTTCGGTTGAGCTATACCCTTCCCACCAGGTTGATACAGGGAACCTTCCGGTCTGTGGAGGTTTATGTCACTGGGCTTAATCTTATTACTTTTAGCGATTACGAAGGCTATGACCCTGCGCTCAACCCCAACGGCAGCGCCAACTTCCGTATTGACTGGAACGGGTATCCTTCGGCGCGAACCTATCTGTTTGGGCTAAACCTGGGTTTCTGATCAACTTTTTTTACTATAATTTTCAAATAAGGATATCATGAAATCAATGAAATATATTTTTCGAGGCTTTCTGTTGTTATCTACCTTGCTGCTGGTTCGATGCGAATCGGTACTCGAACCGCAGATCTTCTCTGAGACAGCGCCCGACAACCTGTTCAACTCTCTGGAAGGGGTGCAGTCAGTGCTCTACGGCGCTTATGCCAATTCTGCCGAAATGGGCGGAAATGATTGCGCCCAGCAAATCTCCGCTTCTGAGATCATGACGGATGTCGGCTTCGTCACTGCAGGCGCCATTGCCAACTGGGCGAGCAACTTCCAGGATTTCGTCCTGGACGGCGTGGGCAGCAGTATGTACAGCGTATTCTGGAATGAGCCCTACAAGGCGATCCGCAATGCTCATATCCTAATGGAAAATATCGACGAAGCCAACATCAGTGAAGATTCGAAGAGTCTTATCCGCGCCGAGGCCCGCTTTATCAGAGCACTTAGCTATTACAAGCTCTACATACGTTTTGGGCCAACACCACTGCGGACGAGTTCTACCCAGGAACTGGAAACGCCCAAGGCTTCTGAACAGGAATACATCAGTTTTATAGAATCGGAGCTGCTCGAGGCCATGCCCAACCTGCCGGACCCGGGTACGGAAAAACAATGGGGCAGAGCACATAAAGGCGCCGCTATGGGGCTGCTTACCAAGCTCTATCTCAACACCAGGCAATGGCAGAAATGTGCCGACATGGCAAAGGACATTATTGACCTGGGGTACTATGAATTATTCCCGGAATACTTCGGCCTGTTCATGGTGAAAAATGAACGCAACAAGGAGTTGCTGTGGGTACGAACGGCAAAAGCCGACCTCGGCCGGGAGGCCAACATCAGCTTTATGAACTTCGCCTGGCCACAGAGCTTTGCCAGCCATCCCCGGACCGGCCTGGAATTCTGCGAAGGCTGCCGCAACTTTGCTACCATGGCCAGGATCCGGGACGACTTCTGGTTTTCCTTCCATCCTGATGATACGAGAAAGGACCTGATGCTCGAAGAATACATCAACACCAATGGCGAGCTGGTCGACCTGCGGCCGCCCGCCGACAACGTGCGGCCCTTCAAATACTGGCCTGCCGATGACTTCGCCGGTCCGGCCTACGGCAATGATGTGCCCGATATCCGGTACGCCGATATCTTGTTGTCAAGGGCTGAAGCACTGAACGAACTCAACGGCCCGAATCAGGAATCGATCGACCTGATCAATGATGTTCGGCAGAGAGCCGGAGCGCCGGATATCGCTCTGAATGACTTTACTTCCAAAGACGCCCTGAACAGCCATATCCTCGATGAACGCGGCTGGGAATTCTGGTGGGAAGGAAAAAGGAGAGAAGACCTCATCCGCCACGGAGAATTCATCAGCAGAGCCAAGGCTCGCGGGCTGCCTGCTCAAGACCACCACGTACGCCATCCTATCCCGCAATTTGCGCTGGACGCCAACCCGGTACTGGAGCAAAACGAAGGGTATTGACAGGATGTAGAGCTAGTACTCTGTAAATTAAGTGAATTCTCGTTTATGAACGATGTATTTTCGTTC
>JAGQXQ010000306.1:0-21184 GCA_020436535.1 Phaeodactylibacter sp. | reverse complement strand
AGATATTTATTTTACAGAGTACTAGTTGTAATAATATAGATTCCCCTTGAAACACTCCAATAAGGAGTGTTAAAGCCTGCCTGCATCCCGCGCTTTCATAGAGCCGGGTGCAGGAGGTTTTTTTAGAAGCTTGCAATAAACCTTTACTCCCCATGTATCTAAAGAAGTTATCAGCCATCGGGTTCGCATTATGTCTTTTTCAGTGCGCTGCTCCGGAACAAAAAGATGGTGAAAAGGCTCCGGCTGAATTCACCATGATCGCCTATCAGAACCCGGGCATGGCGGTGGACCTGGGCGTTGGCCTGTGGGCCTGGCCCTTGCCTATGGATTTTGACGGCGACGGCGATATGGACCTCATTGTCGCCTGTCCGGATACACCTTACAACGGCACTTATTTCTTTGAGAATAAAAGCAGTGAAGAGGGCGGAATGCCGGTTTTTGAGCCTGCCGTCCGCCTGGGCCCCGGGCATAAGAACCTACAGGTTTCTTTTGTGGATGGCCAGCCCAGAGTACTCGGCCCTGGAGTGGAATACCTAAACTTCAGGGACAGCATCTTTGCCAACCCCGTCGAGTTGTTTCCCAGCGAGCAACTGGAAAAGAACCATCAGAAAATACGCTTCAGCCAGTGGAAATTCGTCGATTATGAAAATGACGGCGACCTCGACCTCATTGCCGGCATTGACGACTGGGGCGACTACGGTTGGGACAATGCCTTTGATGAAAATGGCAACTGGACCAACGGCCCGCTACATGGATACCTCTACCTGGTGGAGAACAACGAGGGCGTATATCAGGCGAAAGGAAAAATTGAGGCCGGCGGCGCTCCTATTGATGTATATGGCGCCCCTTCTCCGAATATGAATGACTTCGACGGCGACGGCGACCTGGATATCATCTGCGGGGAGTTTCTCGACCGCTTTACCTGGTTTGAGAATATCGGAACTCGGGAAAGCCCCATATTTGCCGAAGGGCGTTTCCTCGAGAATGAGGACGGCGTCTTAAAAATGGGCCTGGAAATGATCACCCCGGTGGCGATGGATTGGGACGGCGACGGCGATGTAGACCTGGCCGTTGGAGACGAGGATGGAAGAGTGGCACTGGTGGAAAATACAGGAACACTCAAGGATGGAATGCCGGTATTCAATACTCCCGTCTATTTCAGCCAGAAGGCGAGCCACGTTAAGTTCGGCGCTCTGGCCACTCCTTACAGCGTGGATTGGGATGGCGACGGCGATGAAGACCTGATCAGCGGCAATACCGCCGGATACATCGGGTTTATTGAGAACCTCGATGGCGGCAACCCGCCTAAGTGGGACAAGCCTGAACTGCTCACCGCCAATGGCGAAGTCATCCGGATCATGGCTGGCGACAGTGGCTCCATTCAGGGGCCGGCGGAGAAGAAGTGGGGCTATACGACTCTTTCCGTTGCTGACTGGGACGGCGACGGCCTTAAAGACATCATTATCAACTCCATCTGGGGGAAGGTCGAATGGTTTGAAAATATCGGCTCCAAAGGCGCGCCCGCCCTGGCGCCCGCCCAACCCGTGCAGGTCGCATGGGGCAATGCAGATATCCCCAAACCGGAATGGAACTGGTGGGATCCCGCTCCCGGGGAATTGGCCACCCAATGGAGGACGACCCCCAATGCCATCGATTGGAATAAGGATGGCCTGATGGACCTCGTCATGCTGGACTACGAAGGATACCTGGCTTTTTTCGAGCGATTTAAAGACGGCGAAACGCTCCGGCTGAAGCCGGGGCAACGCATCTTCTATGGTACCAACGGTTCGGAGTTTGACCGCAAAAACGAGGTGGTCAATGAACAGCCCGGCCCGCTGCGGTTGAACAACGGCAAGTATGGAAAGAGCGGCCGGAGAAAATGGTGTTTTGCCGACTGGGACCAGGACGGCGACCTGGATATCCTCCTCAACAGCATGAATGTAGCCTTACTCGAGAATACTGGTGAAGAGGGTGGGCAGGTGCAGTTTGCCTTTAGGGGCAACCTGTCGGAACAGAAACTCGCCGGGCATACCACCAGCCCCACTACCGTGGATTGGGATAACGACGGTGTTCCCAGCCTTCTATTGGGCGCCGAAGACGGTTTCTTTTACTATCTCCCTAACAGCAATGGGAATTAATTACGCTGAAATTCAATGCACATGGAAAAGTTGCCTGAAGGACTATGGCCGGTAATGCTGACTCCTTTTAAGGAAAACAACGAGTTGGACCTGAGAGGCTTGGCCGAGTTGACGGAATTCTATATCGCCGCCGGGGCCGATGGCTTATTCGCCAACTGCCTGTCCAGTGAAATGTTTCAACTGACCACCGAAGAACGGTATCTCGTTACAAAAACCGTGGTGGATACCGTAGACGGCAGGATGCCGGTAGTTGCAACTGGTTCTTTTGGCAGCGATGTGGCGACGAATGCCGAATTCATTAAACGGTTGCACGGAGCCGGAGCAGCTGCGGTGGTTATCAATACCAGTCAGGTGGTGGCCCAAAGGGCTTCGGAGGAAGCCTTTAAAAGCAAAATGGAAGAGCTCCTGGGCCGTACGGGGGGGATCCCTCTTGGATTATACGAATGCCCGGAGCCCCACAAAAGGCTGCTATCGGCTGGGCTCATCAAATGGCTGGCCGATTCGGGCCGGTTTTACTACCACAAGGATACGAGCTGCGACCTGGAAGCGATCAGGGAAAAAATTGAGGCCATGCGGGGGACGAACCTGGGGCTTTACAATGCCAATACGCCCACCGGGCTGAGCGCTCTCGCCGCCGGAGCCAGCGGAATGTCTCCCATCGGAGCCAATTTTTATCCCGAACTTTTTAGTTGCCTGATCCGCCGCGGGCGTTCCGCCCCGAATGATGAAAACCTGACTAAGCTAAATGCCTTTCTGAGTATTTTTGATGCGGTGATCCATAGCTTTTACCCTTTTTCCGCTAAGATGTTTTTGCGTAAACGAGGGCTCGGGATTCATCTCGCTTCCAGAATTCCTGCTCAGAGTTTAGCTTACCAGGATCAGTTGAAATTCGATGCCGTTTGGTATGCCTTTAATGAACTGGCCGAGGAGCTTCACATAAATGTTTTACAGGCGGAATCACTGTGAGTGGCCCACCGGGCAATTTTAAACTGCTTTGACAAATCTCGATAGCAGGTGGAAGCCAGAACATAGGCGGCTTTCAGCTGGCGCTACACCACGAGGCCTATCTTTAATATGAAAACAGTATGATGGATAATAAGAATTTGCCCCTTGTCCTTTTCTTTCTATTGCTGGTCAGTTTTCCATCCACCGCTCAGCAAGCGAGGCCGAATATCCTCTTCATCTATACCGATGACCAGGCGCCCTGGGCGCTGGGCGCTTCCGGGGACCCCAATGCCCACACTCCGAACATGGACCGGCTGGCGGCGGAGGGCGCCTACCTGAAGAATGCTTTTGTGACAACGCCGGTGTGCAGCCCGTCGCGCGTCAGCCTTATGACGAGCCAGTACGCGGAGGAGTATG
Organism: Phaeodactylibacter sp.; assembly: GCA_020436535.1. Lineage (GTDB taxonomy): Bacteria > Bacteroidota > Bacteroidia > Chitinophagales > Saprospiraceae > JACJXW01. The sequence continues at coordinate 17,684 of JAGQXQ010000306.1, read as the reverse complement.
GCATCCTCGATTTTATCCCTCACCCCAACCATCGTTTGTACGATCCGGAAAACGATAAAGGCCTTGACCCTGAGAGCATTACTTTTGCCGAAGTCCTTCAGGAAGCCGGTTACACTACCGGGTTGGTGGGTAAATGGCACCTGGGGGACTGGACGCAAACTGATGACAAAAAGTATCATCCCACCAATCATGGATTCGATTACTTCATGGGGCTGACGGGAGGGGGCACAACCCCCGACAATCCTGTTCTGGAGAAGGATGGCGTTGTCCGGGAGTTTGAAGGGCTGACTACCGATATTTTGACGGATCACGCTATTGAATTCATTGAAAACAATGCCCAGGGCCCTTTTTTGCTTAACCTGCACTACCGGGCGCCTCACGGCCGATGGCTGCCGGTGGCGGAGGAAGACTGGGCGCCCTATGCGGATATGGACCCGCACCTTCCCAACCCTGCCTATCCGGATCTCGATGTAGAAAAGGCCAAACGGAAGATGCGGGAATACCTGGCCAGCACTTCGGGTGTTGACCGCAATATCGGCCGTATTCTTGATCTTCTGGAAGAACTGGAGATATCAGGGAATACCATTGTTATTTTTACCTCTGACCACGGTTACAATATGGGGCATAACGGGATCGAGCATAAAGGGAATGGCATCTGGATTACCAAAACCCTGCCGCCGGCCACTGAACATATTGCCGCTAAGTACCGGCCAAATCTATACGACAATTCGCTTAAAGTACCGGCGATCGTCAGGTGGCCCGGTGTCATTGAACCCGGCGCCACCATTGAGCAAACTACTTCCAATCTCGACTGGTACCCCACTATTGTAGAAATGGCCGGGGCTGAATTGCCAAAGGAGGAAACCATTCGCGGGCGCAGCCTGCTGCCTTTGCTCAAAGGAGAGGATGTAGAAGTGTGGAACAATGACTTTTTCGCCGAATACAGCATGGTCAACTATTGTGAGGCCTACATGCGCTGTTACCGTACGACGGAATGGAAGCTGGTGAAGGATTTCCTCAACCCGGAGCGCGACGAACTCTACCATATTGCCAGAGACCCGGAGGAAAACATCAACCTGATCCAGGATTGCAGAGCAGAGGTCAAAGCTATAATAAAACAACTGGAAGAGAAGCTTACTGCACGGATGGCAGAGATAAATGACCCCGTCCTGAAAGGTGTTTTTCTAAAATAAACAAACAAATAGCATTATATGAATGGCATAGACCTAACGGTTTTTTTCCTTTACATGGCGGGCATCACGATATTCGGAGGGTCTTTCTTTCGGAAGAATAAGTCCTCTGAGGCTTTTACCCTGGGCAACAGCGATATTCCCGGATGGGTGGTCACTATGTCGATTTTTGCCACCTTTGTCAGTAGCATCAGTTATCTGGCCCTGCCGGGTATTGCCTTTCTTTCTAACTGGAACGCTTTCGTTTTCAGCTTGTCGCTTCCTTTCGCCGCCATTATCGCCGTAAAGTTTTTCGTACCTCTTTACCGCCGGATCAACAGCCCTTCGGCCTATACCTATATGGAACAGCGCTTTGGGCCCTGGGCCAGGATATACGTATCGCTCTGTTATTTATTGACCCAGTTGATGCGTATTGGCACCATTCTTTACTTGCTGGCGTTGGCCCTGAACGCTATCATCGGATGGGACGTGGCCACCATCATCGTTGTTACCGGGGTGGTTGTCACCATCTATTCCATGCTGGGAGGAATTCAGGGGGTGGTCTGGACGGACGCTATACAGGGCATCATTCTGATCGTGGGCGCTGTGGTCTGTGCCGTTTATATCCTGTTTGATATGCCGGAAGGGCCGGGGCAGCTGTTTGCGATTGCCGCCGAAAATGATAAGTTCAGCCTGGGTAGTTTCGGGCTGGAATTGTCGAAACCGACCTTTTGGGTCGTCTTGATCTATGGCATTTTCATCAATCTTCAAAATTATGGCATAGATCAGAATTACGTTCAGCGGTACATGGCCTCCCGGTCGGATCGGGCTGCCAAACGTTCGGCTTTCATCGGTGGAATGCTGTATATTCCGGTCTCCGCTCTGTTTCTTTTTATCGGTACCGCCCTGTTTGCCTATTACAACTCGGGAGCGGCAGAACTGCCGGCGGATCTTCAGGATATAAACCGCAGTGACCGGGTGTTCCCGTATTTTATTGTCAATGAGTTGCCGGCAGGGGTTACCGGCCTGCTTATCGCTTCCATCTTTGCAGCGGGTATGAGTACGGTCTCTACCAGTTTTAACAGCTCAGCTACGGTCTTTCTCACCGATTACTACAATAAGTACTTCAAGCGGACGGCCTCTGACCGCGAGGCGATGAAGGTACTCTATTTATCATCTGTTGTCATAAGCATACTAGGTATTGCCATTGGGATCGCCATGATCAATGTCAGGAGCGCCCTGGATGCCTGGTGGAAGCTGGCTTCCATATTCAGCGGTGGTATGCTGGGGTTGTTTTTACTGGGGGCTTTTTCGGAGCGGAAGAACGTGCTTGGCGCAATCATTGGGGTAGTTGCCGGCCTGCTGGTCATCCTGTGGCTCAGCTTGTCTAATGTGTTCCTCGGGCCTGAAGCCCTCGGCAACCAGTTTCATACTTACCTGACCATCGTTTTTGGCACAACAACCATCTTCCTGGTGGGGTTCCTGGTGTCGCTGTTGGGGAATAAAAACAACGGGGCATGAAATACACCATTACGGCCATTTTCTTCATTCTTTCTACCGCTCGGTGGGCTTCTGCGCAGGCAGGGCCACCGGGAGTGGTTGTTGGCCATTCTCCGGCGGAAACCCGCGTATATCTCGGCTCTCCTTCGATTGTGATATTGGATGACGGGACGTATGTAGCCGCGTATCAGTTTTTTGGGAAAGAACTGCAGCGTCGGGGAGAACCGGAAAAAACGATCATCGCCAGCTCAAAAGACAGGGGTGCGTCCTGGAAACAACTGGATACGATCCGGCAAATGTCGTGGGCCAATTTATTTGCGGATCACGGCGAGCTGTATTTAATGGGAACCGCAGGCCACTACGGGCCTTTGGTGATCCGAAAGAGCCGGGATGGGGGGGAATCGTGGACTGAGCCGGAAAGCCGGGAGCAGGGGCTGTTGAGGGATGATCAGGAATACCACACTGCGCCGATGCCCATGCTATTGCACAATGGCCGGATATACCGGGCGATAGAAGACCGCAACCCTCCCGAGGAGTGGGGCGTGAAATTTCGGTCGATGGTGATCTCTGCCCCGCTGAACACTGATTTACTGAAAGCCTCGAGCTGGACGGTAAGCAACCGGCTGCGTTACGATCAGTCCTGGCCAGGAAGGGCCTGGCTGGAGGGCAATCTTGTAGCTGGCCCGGAGGGAAAGATATGGAACATCCTCAGGAATGATACCAAGCCAGAGGGTGGGAAGGCCTGCATGATCGAGGTATCTGAATACGGCGAGACAGTAAGTTTTAACCCGGAAAAAGGATTCATTGACTTTCCGGGCGGGTGCAAAAAGTTCACCATCCGGTACGACGGTGTTTCCGGCCGATACTGGTCGCTGACGAATTACATACCCCCGGAATACCAGGGCCACAACCCGGAACGCACCCGTAATACTCTGGCGCTGATCTCTTCCGAAAACCTGAGAGACTGGCAAGTGAATAAGATTGTACTACAGCACCCCGACGTGGAATACACAGGCTTTCAATACGCTGACTGGCAGTTTGAAGGCAATGACATCATCGCCCTCATCCGGACGGCCTATCCTGAGCCCAACGGCACCAAAGCGCATAATTGCCACGATGCGAATTACATTACTTTTTACCGGGTGGAGGATTTTCGGGGTTTTTAGTGAGGGGGAGTGAGGTGTCCTGACGTACTTCTACTTCGGCATTTTAACGGAGGCTTAAAGTACCAGAATAGTATTGCTTAGAAGCTGTTTGAATTTTAAGAAACATGTTAACGATGATACTAAGGCTGACTGTTCTCTTCCTCTTCTGCTTTATCTTTCCTTCCCCGGCCTTGCCGCAGGCGGCCTCCCGCCCCAACGTGATCTTCATTATGGCAGACGATCTGGGATACGGTGACCTGGGCTGCTATGGCCAGGAAAAGATCCGGACACCCCACATCGACCGGCTGGCGGCCGAGGGCATGCGTTTTACCCAGGCCTATGCCGGCTCCTCCGTTTGCGCCCCTTCCAGGTCCAGCCTGATGACGGGGTTGCACAATGGCCATAATCGCGTCAGGGACAACCTTCCTCACGGCGTTTACCTCCGGCCCGATGATTTTACGCTGGCCGAGTTGTTCAAACAAGCCGGTTATGCAACCGGCGGCGTGGGGAAATGGGGATTGGGCGTACCGGGCTCCTGGGGATTGCCTAATCAGCAGGGGTTCGATTACTGGTACGGCCATATCAACCAGGACCAGGCGCATTTTTACTATCCGGATTATCTATGGGAAAACGATCAACTGGTATTGCTCCAGGAAATGGTTATGGTCAATGAAGTTGGGAAATTAAAGGGGAACAGGGGAGGGGAGAACCGCTTTTACACCCATGACCTGTTCACTCAAAAGGCACTCCATTTCATAGAGGAACACCGGGAAGATCCGTTTTTCCTCTACCTCTCCTATACCATCCCTCACTTTTCGGATTACCCAAAGGACAGCCCCGAGCACTTTATCGTCCCTTCCGATGAACCATATACCGATGAAGACTGGCCGCAGATCGCCAAAAACTATGCCGCCATGATCAGCCGGATGGACGGGGATGTGGGTAAGATCATGAGCCTGCTCAAAGAGCTGGGCGTAGATGAAAACACGCTCGTTATTTTTACCAGCGATAATGGGCCCTACACCGGAGTGCCGACGCCGATCGAGTTCTTCAACAGCAATGGCCCCTTCAAAGGCGGAAAAAGAGATCTCTACGAAGGCGGTATCCGGGTGCCCTTTATTGCCCGCTGGAAGAAGTCCATCCCGGCGGGGGCGGTGAATGACAAGATGATTGCCTTCTGGGATATGCTGCCGTCCTTCGCGGATATCATCGGACATCCTGCTGAGCTGAAAACAGATGGCCTTTCCATCTTTCCGGCCCTGAAAGGACAAAAAGGGAAGGAACACGATTTTCTGTACTGGGACTATGGCCATGTTCGCCCGACGTTTAAGCAGGCCATCCGGCATGAAAATTACAAAGGCATTTCGATCACGAGTGAGAGCCAGCGCAGTTTTGAACTGTATGACCTGGAAGAAGACCCGGGAGAAGAGAAAAATATCGCTGAAAAACTGCCGGAGGTGGTTGCTGGCCTGCGACGCATGATGGAAAAAGCTTATGTTCCCAACGATGATTATCCGCGCCGGGGCGATGCACGCACCGGTAGTAGCGATGCCGGGTTCTCTCAGGTTCCGGGCGTCGTTATCAACCACAAACCGGCGGCCTCCGGAGTATACGTCGGAGCGCCGAGCATCACCATTATGCCTAATGGGGATTATATCAATTCCCACAATTTCACCTCCATCCAGCAAGGAGACCAGGGCAAGGTCCACAAAACGGCGATTTATCGTTCCGAGGATAAGGGGCTAAGCTGGGAATTCCTCACCGAGATCGATAACCAGCGCTGGTCCACCATTTTTTACCATCAGGGCGCCCTTTACCTGATGGGGGTATATAAGGCATTTGGCCCTATCGCCATACGAAAGTCAACAGACGGAGGAAAAACATGGACGACGCCCCAAGACGAAAACTCAGGCCTACTGGCCGAAGGCAGGTATCATTGTGCTCCCGTTCCGGTAGTGATCCACGAAGGGCGGATATGGCGCGCCATGGAGGATGCCCCGAAGGGCAGGGAGTTCCGCGCGCTGATGATGTCGGCGCCCGCAGAGGCGGACCTGCTCCGGGCCGACAGCTGGACATTTTCGAACAAAATGCCCTATGACAAGAGTTGGCATGGTGGTCAAATGAAGGGATGGCTGGAGGGTAATGCTGTTGTCGCTCCGGGCAACAAGATCGTGAATATCTTAAGGGGTGAATTCAATGATGGTACTCATGGGGTGGCGGCATTGGCCAGTGTGAGCGACGAAGGAAAGACAACGAGTTTCGACCCCGAAGAAGGCTTTATCCGGCTGCCGGGTGGGACGAGTAAGAAGTTCACCATACGCTATGACCCGAAATCGCGGAAATACTGGGCGCTGGCCAATTGGATACAGCCCGCGGATCTCCACTACCTGGAAGAGGGAGCACGCGCCGGGCGTATTCGCAACACGCTTGCCCTGGCCAGCAGCCCGGACCTCAGGCATTGGATCATCGAACGCATCGTCCTGCACCATCCGGATATTGAGAAACACGCTTTCCAGTATGTGGACTGGGTATTCGAGGGAGCAGATCTCATTGCCGTTTCCCGCACGGCCTATGACGATGGCCAGGGCGGCGCCTCCAATTACCACAATGCCAATTTTATCACCTTTCACCGGATCAGGGATTTCAGGGATAATCTCAATTTTCGCCCCCCCTGGAATTCGCAATGAGGTAAACAGTTAATTCAAAATATTATGACTGCAGCAAAAGGCATTATCGTTCCCATGGTCACTCCGCTCCTGGATGAGGATACCCTCGACTTGAAGGGTTGCGAAAAACTGGTCAATCACCTGATTGGAGGTGGGGTGCACGGATTATTCATTCTCGGCACCACAGGAGAGGGGCCAAGTTTGAAGCAATCGCTTCAGCTCGAGTTGGTAAAATACGTCTGTAGTGAGGTTGGCGGGCGGATTCCGGTTTTGGTAGGAATCATGGATGCCTCCTTTAAAGAGGCGGTCAATATCGCCGCGAAGGCAGAGGAATATGGCGCCTATGCCGTTGTCATAGCTCCTCCGTTTTTTTACCAGATAAGCCAGGATGAGCTTTACAGTTTCACCAGCCGGTTGATCCGGGAAATATTCCTGCCGGTTTACTTGTACAATAATCCCGGTTTGACGAAGGTGTCATTTGAGGTGGAAACCGTTGAGAAGCTCATACAGGACCCTCAAGTCATCGGCATTAAGGACAGCTCGGCGGATATGTTCTACTTTAACCGGCTTTTAAAACTAACGGTGCCATCAGAGATGCCTCTCCTGATGGGGCCGGAAGAATTGTTAATGGAAGCTTTGCTGATCGGAGGTACTGGAGGCGTGCCGGGAGGAGGGAATGTCTTCCCCGAATTGTTCGTGGAAATTTATGAGTTGGCCACAGCCGGAAAACTGGAAGAGGCCCGCAATCTGCAGAAGAAGATCATGAAAGTAAGCGAAACCTTCTACAGTGGGAGCGGATACGGTTCCAGTAATGTGATCAACGGCATAAAGTGTGCTTTGAAACATCTGGATATATGTAATGACTACCTGGCCCAACCCCTTAAAAAGGCCAGCCCGGAAAAGGAAAAAAAGATTCACCAATTCCTGGCCGGATCCTGATCCATATCAAACCTCAATCCCCTTTATCATGAGCAGAAGCATTCTCTTCCTACATCTGATTATTTTGTCATTTGTTTCCGTAACTGCCCAGGGCCAGCAAGCAGACAAAAAATTACAACGCCTGAAGTACAATAATGCCCTCGTGGCCGATCTCGGGGTGGGATTGTGGGCCAACCCTTTGCCGATGGATTATGACAACGACGGCGACTGGGGCCTAGTGGTTTCCTGTGCCGATGTCACTTACAATGGCGCCTATTTCTTTGAGAATCCGGATGGGAACAGCCGGTGGCCTGTGTTAGATGGGTTCTTTTATTATTTAAAGTAAAAATTTTGAGGTTTTGAAGAATCAAGAACGGCCAATCATTGAGGAAAAAAGATCGTTTCGGGCCTTCCGGCGGGTGCTGGCGGTATTTTTTTGTTGCATGTATCTGTCCGGTCCGGCTCAAACACTGGTAAGTGGAGAGGCCATAAAGAATGGTAGTTTCAATGGTATAGGGGATTTTCCTTCTCCAGGGATCTCAGCACCGCCCCTGGGGGTTGCTCCTGTTTACGGAGGGGAATATCCAGATCTCTTTCTGAGGTCGGATAGATGGTATCCGGGGGCTTATCTCTACCGCTGGGCCGGATTTAACAAATATGGAGTACCTGTATTCACGGATGAAACGGAAATAAAAATTCCGGTATCCTGTAGAAATGCGGGTACGGTGTTCACATTCCGCAAAAAGATTTATGGGCTATGGTATGAAAGTGGGAAGTTGATCTCTGCTATTTATCAACAGGATAAAAAACAATTCGATGCCATTGATAGCATAAACATCAAATTGCCCGGAGATGTAGGGGCATTGGGAATTATTCAGATAAAGGGTGATGAACTTTCTTTAGTTTTTTCAGTAGGGGATGGGGTAGAATATCATGCGGACGGAAACTACCGGGGCGAAGACTATTTTCCTTATGATGGGGAGGGGATTTACCGGGGAGGGCTTCCAACTTCAGCCTTGTTTCAGGTAACTGTTAAGTTGCCTCTGAGACAATCTTCTGATGTAGTGCTTTGGTCGCCGGACAAAAAAGATATAAAAGGAACCCATTACACCATTTTCAGGATAGATCTTGGTGATGGGAAAAAAGGGATTATTTCGGGGTCGCTCCTTGGGAAATTGACCTATATGGAGTATTCAGAAGAAAAGGGAAATCAATTTATTAAAAAGTACCGGGTTGTTGATACGAAAGGTAATACGATCAGGCATCCTGGTGTTTTTACCATGCCGATAGCTTACCCGTCAAAAAATGGTACGTATTCGGATCTGATCACTTCCTGCGAAGGAGGACTGTTCTACATGAAGTACCTTGGTGTAGACAAAACAAACGGCAATATCATCTATTCGGACCCGGTAAACCTGAAATACAAAGGAGGCGAGCTGGTGGCCGGTACCTTGGTTGTACCTTCCTTAGTGGATTGGGATAAGGATGGAGATGAAGATATCATTTGTGGAAATTCCATGGGCTATCTCCTTTTTATAGAGAATATTGGAGATAATGAGCATCCTGCATTCATAGACCCCAAAAGGATAAAAGCAGGAGGCTTTAAGTATTTCATGCAAAATGGGTACGGAGGAAATATCCAGGGCCCTTACGAAACCCGGTGGGGGTATTTATGTCCAAACGTTATTGACTGGAACCATGACGGCCTTCCAGACCTGGTTATGAATGACTCCAAAAGCATGCATTCCGTTTTCATCAATACCGGCTCGCCCACCCGGCCTCAATTGGCGCCGCAACACGCTCTTTACCTGGACGAGCTGGAACTTCGGGGCACCTGGCGTTGCAAACCCGCAGCGGGATTCATGGGAGATAAAATGGTATACATCACCCTCGATGATGATGATGAATTTCATCTGTATTTTCAAGTTGATGACTATAATCTTGTAGAAGGATACAAGTTAAAACTCACCGACGGAAGAAATATTAAAGCCAATTTTCTGGGTGCAGGTGGTACCGGCAGAATTAAATTTAATTGGGTGGACTGGGATCTGGATGAAGTTAAAGACCTCGTCGTTGGAACTCCTCGCCATGCTACTATCCCGGAGCCTGAGGAGGGGCTTCCATACCGGTATGAAAAGGAAGGTAAGCCAGGGGCTTCGGTGCTCTTTCTAAAAAATGTAGGGAACGACACCAACCCCGTATTCAATTACCCGAAACTGATGCGGTTTAAAGGAGCGCCCATTTATCTGGGGCAACATTCCTGCGCGCCTGCTCCCTGGTACCGGAATGCCGAAAAAGGGCCTGATCTCGTTGTAGGGATGGAGAAGGGAAGGTTAATCTATTACAACAGAGATGATTTAAGTTGGTGACTCTGTATACCAGGTGGCCATGCTTTGATAACCCTATTCACAATTTATAACAGGAAATTATGTTTTTTGGATTCCGGTTTATTCTGGCCTTTTTAATCGCGGTGCTTCTTCGGAGTGCCGATGTATCCGTGGCAACTCCAAATGTACTGTTCATCATTGCCGACGACCTTTCTAATACGCTCAGTTGCTACGGTGCGGAAGGTGTGATGACCCCTCATCTGGACAAGCTGGCCAGCCGGGGCCGCATGTTCGGGCGCGCCTACTGCCAGGCGAGTCTGTGCAACCCCTCCCGTACGTCCATTCTGACCGGAAGGCGCCCCCATCAGACGAGGATCTGGACCAACGCTCCCCACTTCCGCGGTATTTATCCCAGGATAACTACGCTTCCCCAACATTTCAAGGCCAATGGGTACCACACGGTTGGTATCGGCAAGATCTTTCACAACTGGGGCCAGTCTCTTCAGGGCGACCCTCAGTCCTGGTCAGAACCGGAAACGAATCACTGGGCCGCCCACTATCACGACTGGTATTTGCCCGGGCGCCCGTATCAAATGCATTTCGATATCAAAAAAGGGCCGGCGGTACAATGTGAGGACGTGCCGGATGAGGCTTATATAGATGGACGAACGGCAAATGCCGCTGTTAATAAGTTGCGTGAACTGAAGGAAACTCCCTTTTTTCTGGCCGTAGGCTTCTGGAAGCCACACTTGCCCTATAATGCGCCAAAAAAATATTGGGATTTATATGATCGCGATGCCTTGCCGCCCGTCCGGTACCCCGGCCCGGTGGAAGAGGTGCCGGAGATAGCCTATGTGAACTCCAAAGAGGCGCGGAGTTACACCGATGTGCCAAAGGAAGGCCCCATCTCCCCAGAGAAAAAGCTGGAATTGCGCCATGGCTACCTGGCGGCCATCAGTTACCTCGATGCCCAGGTCGGCAAAATACTGGACGAACTGGAGCGGCTTGGCCTGGCGGAAAACACCATTGTCGTTTTTCTCTCCGACCATGGCTATCACGCCGGTGAGCATGGCCAGTTCGGCAAATGGACGAATTTCGAAATAGGAACTCGCGTGCCGCTGATCATCGCCGCTCCTGGTATGGCAGAGCCTGGCGTTCCCACCAACAGCATAGCCGAATTGGTCGATCTTTATCCGACTCTGCTGGACCTGGCCAATATGGAACCGCCCGGCGACAGGAAAAAACGGGCCGGCGTTTCCCTGGCGCCCATCATCGAGGACCCCGATGCGGAGGTGAAAACCTATGCCGTTTCACAGATCACCCGGCCGCTTGGTGCGGGCCCGGATTACGAGGTGGTGGGTTCTACGGTCCGGGATAGCCAGTTGAGGTACAATGTCTGGATGGATCGGAAGAGCGGGAAAGTGCTGGCGGAAGAATTATACGACCTGTCCATCGACTTGCTGAATGCCGAAAACCGGATCGATGATGCGGAATATGCGAAACAACGGAAGCAATTGCAGGGAGCGCTGAATGGCCTCCTGCATCAATAATTTAGAAATATGATCTTGAAAAGCCATAATTTATTATCGGGAATAGCCGCTCTTTTGAGTATGGCGGCATGCGGGAGGACAACGGATGGATCCTCTGAGAATCCCCGGAATCCTTTTGCCGGCATGGAGGAAGTTCAGCTAACCGTTGATGCGAAAGGCCATTTTTTACACACCACTCAACAATTTTCCCCCGACGATCAATGGATCGTTTACGATACGAGAAATGAAGGAAGCCACATCGGCCGGACGTGCTGTATTGAAATGGTCAATACGGCCTCCGGCGAAGTACGGCAATTGTACCAAACGGAGGGGCAGGCCGAATATGGGCCGGGAGTGGGTAGTGCTACTTTTAATCCGGAGGCGCAAGAGGTGTTGTTCATCCACGGCCTGCAAAACTGCGATTCCCTCCGGCCCTACGGTTTTTCGAGAAGGACGGGGGTGATGATCCGAACGGATGCTCCCCAGCAACCCGTATTCCTGGATGCCCGCGATGTAACGCCGCCCTTTACCCCCGGCGCCTTGAGAGGCGGCACCCACGCCCATACCTGGAGTGCCGACGGGCAGTGGGTATCTTTCACGTATAATGACGATATCATGGCTCAGATATCGAAAGAAGAGGGGAGTAGAAAAAAGGACTTGAGAATGGTCGGGGTGATGGCTCCCTATGGGCCTGTAAAAGTAGAACATGATGGCACCGGAGAGAATATTGACGGCCGGCTCTACTCGGCTGTGGTTACTGAAGTGATCGAAAACCCGCCGCCGGGCAGTGATCAGATAAGCCGGGCCTATGAAGACGGATGGATAGGTACGGAAGGCTACCGCCGGCCGGATGGCTCCCGGCAAAAACGGGCCGTTGCCTTTCTGGGCGATGTACGGAATGAAAATGGGCAGAAACTGACGGAGGTATTTGTGGCGGACATTCCCGATGACATTACACTCGCCGCTTTCGAAAGGCCCACGGAGGGAACACTTTATTCGCGGCCTCTGCCGCCTGCCGGGACAACACAGCGGAGGCTCACCCACACACAGGATAGAAAATATCCCGGAGTTCAGGGGCCGAGGCACTGGCTTCGAAGCCTGCCGGATGGCTCGCTCATCTTTTTTATGATGAAAGATGAAGATGGCCAAGTGCAGATTTACGGAGTCTCCCCCAACGGAGGAGACGTGCAACAGATTACCGACAACGATTTTTCGATAGAAACTGCCTTCAACGTCAGCCTGGACGGCAAATGGTTGGTTTATGGAAGCCAGGAAATTGCCTATATCACGGAGATTGCCAGCGGGCGGGCCTGGCAGGCTTCGCCCGCTCCTCCAGTGGGTGCTTCGGGAATGAGGGCGCCCAACTTTTCGAATGCCGGGCAGATGATCGTTTATAATCGCAAGGTAGCTCTGCAGGACTCCAGCTACTATCAGATATTTTTGCTGAAACCGGGGAGCAGCTCTTCGCGATGACAAATTTTAAGAGCATAAAGCAATATTCAATGAAACCACCTTACATCAATTCGGTTTTTTTTTCCATTCTGGCCCTATTGGCCGTGGTCTGTCCTGACAGAGCTTTGGGCCAGCAGGACCGCCCCCCTAACGTCATTCTAATCCTCGCCGATGATATGGGGTTGGGCGACGTTGCCCTGTTCAACGGCGGGCTCAACCGGACGCCCCATATCGACCGGCTGGCCGGGGAAAGCGCCTGGTTCTCCCGGGCCTATTCGGGCTCTTCGGTGTGTACTCCTTCCCGGGCTGCTCTACTGACAGGCCGTTACCCGCACCGGGGCGGAGCCGTAACGCTGAATATGCAACGGTATCCCGAGTTGAGCCGGCTTCACAAGAACGAAAAGACGATGGGTGATGTCTTTACCGAAAATGGTTATGTCACCGGCATCGTTGGAAAATGGCACATCGGCGATGGGGAGGAGTACCATCCTCTACAACGAGGGTTTCAGGAATTTGCGGGCTTTAAGGGATATGACGTTCCGGATAGTTATTTCAACTACCGCCTCGATATTCAGGGAACTTATCAGGAGTTTACGGGCCAGTATCTGACCGATAATCTTACGGAACGCGCCATAAGCTTTGTAGAAAGGCACCGCGATGAACCTTTCTTTCTGCATTTGGCCCATTACGCTCCGCACCGGCCGCTCAGCGCTCCGGAAGAACTTATTCAAAGCTACCGGCAAAAAGGCTTCAACGATAGTACCGCCACGGTTTACGCCATGATTGAGGTTATGGACAAGGGGATCGGCGATTTGCTGGACGTACTGGACAGCCTGGAACTCCGGGAAAACACCATTGTGATCTTCGCCAGTGACAATGGGCCGGATCCTTTGGAAGGCGAACGGTTCAACCACGAAATGAGGGGGACAAAATATACCGTCTATGAGGGGGGCATTCACGTTCCTTTTCTGGTGAATTGGCCCGGGAGGGTCGCGCCCGGGGAGCACGATGAGGTTATCCATTTTACCGACGTCCTGCCCACGCTGGCCGAGCTGAGCGGGCTGGAGCTTCCCGCCGGGCTGGAACTGGACGGCGGCAGCATGGCCGGCCTGCTCTTTAATAAGGAGTCCAACCTCCCGCAGTACCGCTTCTGGCAGTGGAACCGGGGGGTGCCCTACTATTCACACAATGCCGCCATTCTAGAGGGCGACTGGAAGCTGGTGCGGCCTTATGTGCTCAGAGAGGTACCAATGGGCGAATCAGCGGAAAGGCCCGTACTGTACAACCTGAAAGAGGACCCTCAGGAGCAAAATGACCTATCGGAGCAGGAGCCCCTGCGTTATAATATCATGCGGGTGAAGTTGGAAAAGTGGAGTAGGGAAGTGGAGTTCAGCCGGCTGCATCATAAGTAAGCGCGTAAGGTCAGGGGGAATGCACTGAATATCAAACAGGGGGGCTAAAAACATACTACTACAGAACTGCCTCCCTTCTTACCCCACGGCATCAGGAGGGCGTCATCATATACGCCATGTTTACCCACTGCTGGTTTCAGTTGCCCCGTGCGATTGGAGGAAACCGCGGATACCTTTTCTTATTTGTACCACCGCCGGCATTGACAAGCGAGGAAATTATTTGTATTATTATGTCCCTTTGAAATAGTGGCCTTTTTTTTTTCAGGCGTCTTTATGCCAATAAAAATGTTTCTTTGACCAATCTTGTGGCCTACGAAATTGGTCAAAGAAGGTGAAAATTGAAACAACAACAAGTAGCAATGCAAGAACCCACCCAACCTGTTCCCCTGCACGAGCGTTACAACCTGCAGGCCGAGTTGGAGCAGCAGTATCAGCGCCTGCTGGATAAAGACCTAAGCCTGGACGACCGCCTGGAAGCCTTTGAGTTCATCACCGATAGCGAGGTTGGTGACACCCCCCTGATGCGGGGCCGCCATGTGGAGCGTGAACTGGGGTTTCGCCAGGTCTATCTGAAACTGGAGGGCAGTAACCCGACCGGCACGCAAAAAGACCGCATTGCTTTTGCCCAATGTGCCGATGCCCAGCGGCGCGGTTTCGACGGCATCTGCCTGGCTACCTGCGGCAATTACGGGGTGGCTTGTTCCCTGGCCGCCAAATACGCCGGGTTGGATTGCATTATCTATATTCCCGAGGCGTATCATACCCGGCGTAGCGAGGAGATGCGGCAGTTGGGAGCCAAAATTTTCACGGTCAAAGGAGATTATGAAGATGCCGTTGCGGCTTCTCAGGTCCACGCCCGGCGCATTGAATACTACGACGCCAATCCCGGCGGAGATAATACCCTTCTTCAGCTCAAAGCCTACGGTGAAATCGCCTATGAAATTTACGACGAATTGCGCGACGCCCCCAGGGCTGTAGCGGTTCCCGTTTCGAATGGCACCGTGTTGGCAGGCGTTTACAGAGGCTTCCTCAGCCTCTATCGCCGCGGTAAGACCTCGCGCATGCCCATCATGGTGGCCGGTTCTTCGGCGCGTAAAAACCCCATCGTTTCTTCTTTTTTACAGGGAAAGGATCATTGTATCGAACTCGAGCCGGGTAGCATCAAGGAGACGGAGATTAACGAACCGCTCATCAATTGGCATTCTTTTGATGGCGATCATGCCCTGCAGGCGCTATATAAAACCAATGGCTGGGCACGGGATGTTACCGACCGCACCATGTTGCGCCTGGGCAAGTTGCTCAAAGACAAAGAGGGCCTCAATGTGCTGCCGGCAGCTACCGCCGGATTGGCTGCTTTGGCAGAGCCACCGGATCCCGAGTTGTTGGAAAACGACCGGTTTGTGGTCATTCTGACCAGTAGGAAGTAAGGGCCGTGCAGCATTTCCGGATTTTCGAAGATCTGGAAATGCTCTACACCGGAAAAACTAACCTTCTCTGATAATTTCGCCAGCCTTTATCCGCCGAAAGTGCCAGAGAACCAAAAATAAAGACAAAGTATGAATTCAAAAGAAATACTGGACGGCAACGCCATCGTGTACTGCGAGGGCGCTTTCAATACTCCCGAAGGAAAGACCGCACACGGCCTGGTGCGCTTTACCGAACGCTATCAAGTGCTGTCGGTCATAGATAAGCGCCACGCCGGCCAGGATGCCGGCCTGGTGCTGGACGGCAAAGAAAGGGGGATCCCTGTTTTTGCCAGCCTGGAGCAGGCCCTGGAGGCGGCCCGCGCCAACGGAACGCCCGCCGAATACTTCGTTGTGGGCCTGGCCCCGGATGGCGGGCGACTGCCCGCGCCTGCCCGCGAGGACATCCGGGCGGCTATCCTGGCCGGCCTGAACATCGATTCAGGCCTTCACGACTTCCTTTCTGAAGATTCGGTTATCAGCCGCCTGGCCCACGCTCACGGGGTCTCCATCCGCGATATTCGCAAGACGCCGCCGCGCGAACAGCTACACTCTTTTACGGGTAATATCGAAAAGGTAAAGGCCCTCAAGATTGCAGTGCTGGGTACAGACAGCGCAGTAGGAAAGCGGACGACCGCCTGGATCATCGTCCATGCCCTTCGGAAAGCCGGATATACGGCCGCGATGATCGGAACCGGCCAGACTGCCTGGATGCAGGGTGCGAAGTACAGCATCGTGCTGGATTCCCTGATCAATGACTTTGTCGCCGGGGAACTGGAAAATGCCACCTATCAGGCCTGGATGGAACAACAGCCCGACGTGATCGTCCTGGAAGGCCAGGGCAGCCTGATGAACCCCGCCTATCCCGGCGGGCATGAGATACTGGCCGCCTGCCGCCCCGACATCGTCGTGCTGCAGCACGCGCCCAAACGGCCGGAATACGACGGCTTCCCTGGTTACCCGATCCAACCGCTGCCCATTCAGATCCAGGCAGTGGAACTGCTATCGGGCAAGCCGGTAGTGGCTATCACCATCAACCATGAGAACATGGTTCCGGAAGAGGTGGCGGAGGCGGCTCTGCAAATAAAGCAGGAATCTGGCCTGCCCGCTTTTGACGTGCTTTTGAATGGCGCCGATGGCTTGATAGAAGTATTGGCTACTCATCTGAAAAAAAAAGCGGAAACCCTTCATCAGTAATAAAATGACCGATCATCCTCAAGACAGTTATGCCGGGCTGGCCGTCATCGACGAGCTGCGCATTGGGCCGGTACGACTGGAAAAAAACCGCCTGTTGGCCTCTTACACTGTGCTGGCTCACGGCGGAGAAGACCATAAAGAATTGATTTATTCCTATGGCGAGCCGGTGTTTGACCCTAATGATCCGGAGGATCAGAACCTGGCCGGCATCATAGCGGCCCAGCTGGCCCTCAACTACGGCCTGTTCTGTAAACGCATCGTGCTCGACGGCGCCTTCACTGCGGCCGACCGGCGTTTTCTCCAGTCTATGCTGGAGAATACTTCCCGGGAGATTTATGTGAAGAAGCTGCTGCAACCGAATCCTTTTCTTCTGGAAGCGGCTACCCGCTTATCGCCGGAGAAGCGGCAGCGTTATACCAATGCGGAGTTGGTGTTTGTCAATAGCCTTAATGAAGCCTCCGAAGCCAGGGAAACACCATGGGCCACTTCTTCAGATTCGTACTGCGTGTTGTCCAGTGGCGGTAAGGACAGCCTGCTGGGTTATGCGCTGCTTAAAGAGCTGGGTAAGGACGTACACCCCATTTTCGGGAACGAGAGCGGCCGCCACTGGTTCACGGCTGTCAATGGATACCGCTACCAGCAGTCGGTGGAGCCCAATACGGCCAAAGTGTGGATGAACTCCGACCGCCTCTTCGCCTGGATGCTGCGGCACCTGCCCTTCATCCGGCAGGATTTTGCCACCGTGCGCGCCGATGATTACCCCATTCGCCTGTGGACCGTGGCGGTCTTCCTGGTGGGCGTCCTGCCGCTGATGAAAAAGCGTGGTATCGGCCGGCTTATCATTGGGAACGAGTATGACACCACCCGCCGCCTGCATCATGAGGGCATCCCGCACTACGACGGCCT
>JAGQXQ010000305.1:3160-8804 GCA_020436535.1 Phaeodactylibacter sp. | reverse complement strand
CTGCCCTACCTGCAGTTTGGCGCCCCGGCCGATTACCTCCTGGCGGTCTACGACCGCTACGGCGGCCAGCTCTTCGAAAGCCGGGATATCAACGTGGGCTGGAATGGCAAAAGCCGCGGCAAACGGGTACCGGTGGGTTTGTATGCTTATTACCTGCGCATCGAGCAGTCGGATGGCACGGTGGTGGAGCAGAGTGGGGAGGTGTCGTTGTTGCGGTAGGTAGGGAGCCGGGGTTGTTGGCTTTCGGAAGTGGAATAAAGTATTTATATAGTACCTCGGATTATGAAGTAACCAAAAGTGACGCCACTAATTTGGAAACCAAAAAGAGGGTGTTTCAATACCATACTAAAACGAAAAAGCACCTCTTTACTACCTTGATCACCACATTTGGCGTGGTGGAAAACGCCAATAGGTTAAACCACATCGATCGGATAGTGGTTTTAGCAAGCTGTTTGCTTTGGAGTAGAATGAACTATCCGCCTCTTTTTTTGGTTACAAATGGGCAATGAACGGAAAAAACCCGTATATTTGCCTTCCGCTGGGGAAGCCCCCCTCCGCCTACGGCACCTCCCCCGAGGGGGAGGAAGGTTCAGAGGAACTGCAAAAGGTGGGCAATCAGCGGTGAACAACTGAAAAGGTCGGGTGGCCGAGTGGCTAGGCAGAGGTCTGCAAAACCTCGTACGGCGGTTCGAATCCGCTCCCGACCTCAAACATGGCTGTAAATCCTTTGAAAGTCAGCGGATTGCATTTTTCGCCCCGCTGTGAGTAGGAACTAAGTAGTAACTTTTTTGTTGGAACGGTCATAAGAATTATTTTTTAGGAATTGAAAGGGTCAAATCTTGCCGGATGGGGCCCTTTCTTATTTTAGCTGGCTGCTTTTAACTTCTCTTCTACTAACTCCTGGATAGTCTTTCCTTTCTTCGCTGCTTCGATCTTCAGCTTTGTGTGCAAATCCTTATCGATCTTGATACTGCCTCGCTTCTCTTCTTTTTTGTTATCTGCTTTATTGCTCATCTGTATTGAATTTTTGCCAATATAAACCTTTTGTTTCTATTTTCCTATTTTCCCCAACGGGAATTTAAGAACGGTAGCAAATAGCCAGGGAACGGCATGAAAAAGCCCGGCCAATGAAGGGAGGCCGGGCATATATGAAAGACGAAAATAAACATGGCTTGTTTCTTAGCTCGTCAGATGCCGTAACAACAACTTTAAGCCTGTGGCGCTTCCTGTATTACCTCGGAGCGTTGGCGCTTCGGTAGATCATCCGTCAACTACCTTCCTTAGCCGTTCAATTTCAGCCTCCAGCTGTTCATCTGTCATGATCTCGTCATTATTCCAATTCACTTTTTGCACCGTCTCCCGTGGAATGAGGATGCCGGCGAGCTTGTGAATGATCTGCCAGCGGTCACGGGGTTTCATCTTCTCCCAATCCTGTTGGGCCTGCCCGCCGTCGATGTAGTCAGCCACAAAGGAAAGAAGGGTTTCCTTTGCTGCTCTGCTGATTTTGTTTTTCCCCGGCGGCCTGCCGTCAGGGTTGCCCGATGTTCCTTTGGTGAAAGCCATATTCTTGTTTTTTATTGTTGTTTTCAATAGAATTTTAAAGGGCGCCGCCTTGCTATCGGCGGCGCCAGGATTACAATCACAACTAAAACTTACTTAGCAACGCCGTACCGGGCCCGCAGTACATTCCCTTCACTTTCTGCCCTCAGCCCGGCGCGAACTGCCCAGGCGGCGGCGTTGTCGGCAATGTCTACCGGTGGTGTGCGAAAGGCCTGATTGCCGAACGGGTCATGGCGCTTTAAATTCGTGGCCGCGTTCACGGTGGCCGGAGTGCCGGTGCTGATCGTCGGGCCGGTGCGCCGGGAGATGGCGGCGAGGTAATCATAATTTTGAGCATTCATAGCTTTATTGTTTTTGGTTAAAAAATGCTGTCCGATTGAATTTGTCACTACTCAGTTCCTACTATTTTGGTTCTGTAACTACCGAACCTCACTGTTTATAGGCGTTTAGCCGCTGTTGTGGAGGTCGGGGCCCGCCCTACGGGGCTTTTTTGTAACAGGTGTAACAGGTGTAACATGTGTAACAGGTGTAACAGGGTGTTACGGGTGTTACAGGTGTTACACTATGTTACACTAAAAGGATCATCGTCATTGTCCTGGTCTACTTTAGACACTATTCGCTTCACTGTCATGTGTGAAATGCCCATAAAATCGGCTACCGTGCGGTAGGATTGATGTTCTCTATAAAGTTCAACTATTTGTGCATCTCGCTTATCTTTGTCGCCGTCGGTCGGTACGTTCAGGTGGCTTTTTTCATGGTCGTAATCCAAAAACTCGTAAGCTAGCCAATTACCTGGTTTATCCAATAGGCAAGTTATTACCGCCTCTTCGTGGTAAAGCTGCTCCCCGTCCCGGACCTTTACTTGCTTAATGTACCTTAGGCTCGGGTCTTTTCGGCTTTTGTTGACCGCAAAGCAGGAGTCTAGGAAGTTAGAAAGCATGGCACTACCTTGTAGGTCGTACACAGTAATCTCCCGGCTGGTATCTCTTTTTGGTGTGTGTGCGATAAGAAGGATAGATAAATCATACTGCCGTTTCATTTTGTTTAACCTCATCATAAAGGGCCCGGCGTCGGCGCTCTTTTCCAGCTTGCTGTTTATCCACGTGATATTGTCGATGATAATGATACGTGCATTCTGTTTTAATATTTCCCTTTCCATCCAATCCAGGTAGTAATCAGTAAGTGAAACACCGTCTGGAATGTTCTCTATCGTAACAGGTTCAGCCCTGAGGAAACGATCGGAAAATTTATAAAGGTTTATGTATCTCCCGTCTTTCTCTTCACTGTAACGGCGGCAAAACTGCCGGTCGGACAACTCAAAGTCGAAGAAAATGACCTTTTGGGCAGGGGCTTGAACCCGAAGAGGCCCCCAGCTCAGGCCCTTGGTGATACAGTCAGCAATTTGTACGGCCAGAATGGATTTCCCTACGTTGGTGGGCGCAAACAAAACCGACAACTCCCCCTCCACCCATAGATCACCAAACAACTTTTTGGGTATTGGCCTGGTAGCTGCATCAGCCAGCCACTCGCCGGCAGGACGAACGCGGAAGGGGTTTGACGCCGCCTCGGGTGCTTTTTTCATCTTCGCCATTCGTGCCTCGTTGATGATTGCGTCTAAGCTCATACCGTCTGATTTTTTAATGTCGTTCGCAATGATTTCATGTAAGGCCCTGGTAGGCCGTGTGCCTGACGGTACAAATCCATGGCGCCCTTAAACGCCAGACTCCAGAGGCGGTCGCTCCGCTTCTCATAAGCCTTGGCCTTGGCTCTTTCGGCCAGGTAGGCGTCGGCCAGGTCGTTAAGGTAAAGGATCATGCTTTTTTTAAATTCCTCGTACGCTTCAAAGGCTCCTATGATAGCCTCCAGCTCTTCACGGGCGTACCTGGCGCCCTTGCCGCCGCTTGCCGCCTGATTGGATTTTTTGCGAATGAGTTCGGCCAGGGGTTGGCCTTGGTAGTCGAGGTAGTCAAGCCAGTGGGTGAGGTCGCGAATTGGTTCGCGCTCAATTTGGTTTGATTTTTCAACTTTAAAGTCGTAATTTTGGATCATCATTTCAAACATTTTTACTATTCCATAGCAGCTGCCCAACAGCTGCTTTTTTTATTTCTTCCTCGTCATCACATTGTAAATGTCGTCTCCAAATACGCGGGTATTGTTCCCTATTTTCCGCAAACGGATCCGGTTTTGGTTGCACCACTTTCGGGCCGTTTGGGTGGACTTTACTCCCAGATAATCCGCCACCTGGTCAAGGCTCATCAGCCCCCGCAACTCTGCCGGCGTACCTTCGCGCAATTCCTCCAGGCTGGCCCGGATGGCACCCAGCTCATCGCCGATGGCGGCGCGGACTTCCTCGCGGATCATGCGGCGGAAGTTGTCGTCGAGGACGCTCATGCGGCGGCGGTTTCGATTTCAAAAACCTTCATTTCAGCCAATAAGGATTTCTCGGGAAAATATAGGCGGCCGTGAAACTTTACGTAGGCGATTTGGCGGCGCTTCACTCGCTGGTAAACCCCTTCCCGGCTGATACGCAGGATGTCGGCCACTTCGTCAGCGGTCAATAATTTTCCTAAGTTTTTAAGTGTGGTAAGTTCAATATCCATAACTACATCAATTTTTGAATTGACCAAAAAAGAGTATGCGTTATGATTTTGATTTTGATAGACGAACGGTGAGTTTTTTGTACGTCCGAGACAAACTTACAACAACTTTCTGAATTTTCAAAATCAAATGAAACTCGGCGAAACCTTTGCCCCGCCGGGCCCTCCCCTACCGGACGGCAGGTTTGATTTTATCCAGGATAGACTCCAGCTGGAAGAGTATCTCCCGCCGTTCATCTTCCGGCGCGGTTGTGGCGTATTTCAAAAGCTTGTTAGATGCTTTGATGATGGCCGTCATTAGTTGGTCATTGCTTAAGTCTGCAATTTTCATGGCTTCAATGTTTTTATTTGTGATTGTAATTCTGTTTTGAGCTTCGCCCGGAGAATTTCCAGCCGAACGGCCCGCGTTAAAATTATCCGCTGCCCTTCTTCGCTGGTTCCTGCCGGGTCTGCTAAAAGCTGGTTAACTTCTTTCACCTGGTCATCCAAAGCAGTAACCAGGGTGCTTAATTCGGTTGCTGTTAGTTTCATGGCTCCGATCATTTGCGGCCCTCGGCCTGGTTAATCAAATTGGTGTAATGCTGTACCCACTGCTCATTGTTCTCAATTGCCGTAAGTGTGCGCTTTGGAATTTGTTCCCCTTTGCGCTCGTATTTGATGGCTTTTTGTTCGTGTGACCCCAACCGCTTTTTGTAGAACTTTAGCCGCTGTTTCCATTCTCGTAGATTTGGTGTTTCGTGTTCTGTATCAAGGTCTATTTTTGGAGGTGCGTCGCCTATGCAAAGTGTACAGTAACCATCAATTAAATGCGAATACATAAACTCCCTTCCGCAATTATTACAGTGAAAATTAGTTTTTTCGTGTTCGTGTTTTGGTGTATCCCCTTCCTGTTTTCGTGTGCTATAAAGGTCACGCGAACTTTTCGCGCTATCTACTGGTGTATCGGTGTGCCGGAATCCAATTTGGCGGCGCTTAGGTTTGATGTAGATCACATTGCCCTCGTCATCAGTTGCGCCCTCATTATCCACCATTAGAACCACCTGAATATTGGCCAGCTTGGAAGGGTCGTACAACTCGGAAGGGTCAGCCGGTAGCGGTGCCGGTGGCGTGCGGTTGGCGAATGCTGTTATCCTGCTTTGCATGGCGTGGTTCCACCGCTCAGAGACAGCCGCCCGGAGGTTAGTCCACCAATGAGGGTTAACATCGTACTGGCTTAATTCTACGGTTTCTTTTATCCCGCTGCCCTTCCGGTGGATGCGGTCAAGTATCACCGATGCACATAGGATGAATAAGCAGATGATAGTGAAGTAGGCCAGGCCACCCCCATAGGTGGCTACCTTCCCGGTTCGCTCATCGACGGCGGCCTGATTGATGGCTCCAATGCTGTCAACGGCGGCCAGGTACCGGCCTTCCTTCCCGGCAATGGCTCCTTTATATTCCCGGCTGGCTTCGCTCAGTTCTTGCGCCCGGCTGGCCTCCAGGCTGGC
>JAGQXQ010000305.1:0-3106 GCA_020436535.1 Phaeodactylibacter sp. | reverse complement strand
CTGGCGTAGGATTGCCCCGTCCGGGCTTCCTTCCTCCGCAGGTTGGATAGTTCCGTCTTGGCGGCTTGAATCCTTCCGGCAAAGGCCGCTTTTTCGGCTGCTATCAGTGTTTCGTACCGCCCGGCTATCATTGCACTGTCTTGCGAGAAAGAAGCCCCCAGGGCCGCCCGTTCGGCGTTCCATGTGCTGTCCTGCTCATGGGTTGCCAGTTGTTCGGCGTCCGGTAGGTACTCCTTTGTTATCTCTTTTGAGTTCTGGAATGATAAGACGCCGGATGCAGCCAGCAAAAGGGCCGTGCATAGCCATATTGATATGGTCATCGGGAGGTACAGCCCTTTGAACCGGCTAAATAGAACGGCGTCAACCGTATGGGGCAACAATACCCGCAAACCGATCTCAATAACCGCCGTACCGATCACGGCAATGGTACCGGCGGCGTAGACGGCGTACTCGGGGAAGATCGGAAGTAAAGAAGCGTAGGCGGCGGCGAAGATACCGCCGATCTCAGTAAGGCCGCTAATGACTTGGGCAGCATACCCGCTTTGCCGGATGGCCACAATCAAAAAGGCGTAGGTTTCAAAAAAATCCTGAATTGTAGGAAGTCCTTTTAAAGATTTCATAATTTTACAATGTTTGAATGTTATTCAAATACCCCTTCCGGCGTCATCTTTCGAGGATTGTCCGCCGGTTGGGGTTTTTACTATCCTTATTTTACTTTTCGGAGGTTCCCCTCATCATCTTCCCAGCGCTTTCTATGCGCCATAGCCCGGTTAACTCGTTCGATGGCGTCAACATCATTTTTCAGCACGTAACCCTGAGTAGTACCTATTTTGGAATGGCCCATAAAATCACGGATTTCGTCCATAGAGTAACCCTGCCGGTACATGTCAGTGGCCCACGTTATCCGGCTATCATGGAAAGTAACCACCTCATGCAATGGCTGCCATCGTTCGGGCTTGTTTGATACCAGTATATCCCGGCGGATCCCGGCGGCCCGGAAGGCGTCTTTTACAAACTCGTTTAGTTTCTGGTTTGACATGCTTGGTACCTGGCCGCCTAAACGCTCAATAACTTCAGCTAGGCGGCTATCGGCCGGCGAAGTAGTTACTTTCCCGGTCTTATGGTTGGCGATGGACACAACGGGGCCCTCAGGGCCTTGGTGGATATGTCGGGCACGTAGGCGGGTAATATCTGACCACCTAAGGCCGGTAAAGCAGGACGCCAAAAAGATGTTTCTGGCCTTATCCAGGCGGGTATCGCTGCCAAAATCGAAGTGGTAGAAATGCTCTACCTCTAAGGGCTTCAACGCTACCTTTACGCTTTCTTCCTTGCCTTCCTGAAAGGCATCATCCGTATATGACAGGTTCTTGTGCAATCCTTTTTCGTGGGCAGCAATGAGGATGCCCCGGAGCGTTTCCAGCACTCGGGAAACATAGTTCTGGCTTAATGCTTTCTTATCCGGCCGATCTGTATAAAGCCAGTGTTTAAAACGCTGTGCCCATACTTCATTGAAAGAATTAAAAGAGAATGCAACGCCGGTATCTTGCCGGTACATCAGCAACAGGCGGCGGCAACGGTGCTTGTTTACATTACCCTTGTGTACCTCTAGTACGAAATAATCCAGGAACTCGGGAAAGTCCATCTTTGCCGCCTGACGGGCTAACTCACTGGCTTGTTCCTCCAGGTAGCGGAAAAATCGTTTCTTATATTCCGGCGGCGTTGCATCGCGGCCAACGACTTTCCATACCTCAATTGCGGCGGTGCGGTATTCATCAATACGTGCGTTGACCTCGTTACGAAAGGGCAGCGTGGACGAAATAGCCTTGACCATCTGCTGTCCTTTATCCCAATGTTCGGCCCGGCATTTCTTCCCGGTGGACAGTTGGACCCGCTGTTTGTCGCCTTCGCTGTTGGTGTAATGGACAAACATTAGGATGGGGGTTTCCGTCCGGGCGCTTTTGGTGTACTTCAACACAAAGCGAGGTTCGGGTATTTTTTCGGTAGGCATCCGGTCTCTTTTTTTATTATCTTCATTGCTCCCAGTAGTAACTTTGTGGCCGCTTTTCGTGGCCACCCATGGCCGCCGATGGCCGCCGGGAACTGTCGGAAGTGAAGATAAAAAAGAGACGGGAGTTATAGAGAATGACGGGGAAGGATGGCAGGGTAAACGTTTAGGGCCGCTCCCGACCTCAAACATTCCTCAAGCCTCTCCGCAAATGCGGAGGGGCTTTGTGCGTTACAGGGGCGTCAGAAGCGAGCTTCTGTAAGCCACTGTAGCGCACAAAGCCAGGCCATAGGCCAGGCTTGAGGAATGTTTGAAGCGCCCCCCTCTCCGGATGGGCGGAGCCAATCCGCGAAGGGGGGAATTGAAAGCGAGCTTTTGCCTTTGTAAGCTTCCCGAACGCACAAAGCCCGGGCTGTGAATTTCTAAAATCCTATCCGGCCCAATAAAGGTTTCTCCAAAGCTTGCCTAAAGACTTGACGATGGTTCCGAGCCTATTTTATGTTTTAAAACTTGACAAGTTTTCCGATTGGGGCATAAGGGAAACTTGTCAAATTTTTTCTTGACGCGCCACCAAACCCACCAACTCCCTTACCACATCCTCCAGCGTATAACAATTGGCCAGCGAAATATCCACCACCTTGTCGTCTTCCCGGACGCCGCCGCTCTTGGCATCACGCATGTTTTTAATGGTGACACCGACATCTTCTGTAAAGCCAATGTCATAACGAATGCAGTATTGTATCAGTTTGGGCTGTTCACATCCCTGTCTATACCACGGTCCCCAATTATTCCCACTAGCCAGATCATTTGACCAATACCGCCGGATGAACGCCACTTCCATCCCATTGACTTCTTCATCAGCCGCCGTCTCTGATGTAAATCGTGCCATTCGGATAAGTGTGATCTTTTAGATCATTATCATGGAGCGTCCGCTTTGGAAGTGTCCGGCTCAATCTTTTCATTTGATTCCTCCCACATCCCCGCAAAATAATCCTGGATCAACCGGTGCCGGAATCGCCAGGTAGCGCCGTCAGTTTCGAGGAAGTGGCGCTCGGCCATGTCATTTAGGAAATCGACGAGGCGGAGGGGGAGTAAGCCTTG
>JAGQXQ010000304.1 GCA_020436535.1 Phaeodactylibacter sp. | reverse complement strand
CGATGTATACGAGCTCATCCAATTCACTCTGGGCAAAGTCTGTGATGCCAACATAGGCAATATGGCCGT
Source organism: Phaeodactylibacter sp. (assembly GCA_020436535.1). GTDB lineage: Bacteria > Bacteroidota > Bacteroidia > Chitinophagales > Saprospiraceae > JACJXW01. The sequence continues at coordinate 5,810 of JAGQXQ010000304.1, read as the reverse complement.
CTTCTAAGCGAACCCATTCGTGTTCGCTGGTGTACTTCAGGTTATCCGGAAAATTCATGCGTTAGGGTAGTTTGGATGATGGTATGATGAACGCTCAAAAATAAAGGAATTTTACAGACTGAAAACAGTTTGGATGATTTTTTCTTTTATAAGGGCCTGTAGCTAAAAGAAAAAACACATTGAAGCAGCCGTTCAGAACCTGCTGTTTCAATGTGTTTTCAACTATTTTGAACATACTCTAAAAAGGTTTTGCCCTTTTATCCTTCTTTCACCGCTTCCTTTTCCTGTGCCAGGAAATTTTTCACCCAGTTGGTCGTCACTGACTTAGGGCGCTCCAGCGGGAAGCCCAGCGCTCGTGCCCAGCACAGTGAAGAAAGTACTCCCAGTGCGCGGGAAACCCCGAAAAGGACCGTATAGAAGCTATACTCCTTAAGTCCGTAGTGGACGAGCAACGCGCCGGAGTGTGCATCTACGTTAGGCCATGGGTTTTTCACCTTGCCCAGGTTTTCCAATATAGGGGGTACCACATCGAAGACTTTCCAAACCACATTGACGATATCATCGTCCTTAATATTAGCTTCTGCAAAGCGTTTTTGGGCGATGAACCGAGGGTCAGGTTCGCGGAGGACAGCATGGCCATAACCCGGGATAACCTGCCCGGCAGCCAAAGTGCTATTCACATAATCTGCGATCTGTTCTTTGGTGGGTTTGGTAGTGCCCAGGGCGTCGAGCATGCTGAATATCCATTTGATCACTTCCTGGTTGGCCAGGCCGTGGAGTGGGCCCGCCAATGCAGTCATGCCGCCCGCCAGTGACAGATAAGCGTCGCTGAGGGTAGAGCCGATCAGGTGCGTGGTATGGGCGGAAGCATTACCGCCTTCATGGTCGGCATGGATCGTCAGATAAAGGCGCATCAGGTTTTTGAAATCCGTTTTTTCGATACCCAGCATATGAGCAAAGTTGCCGGCCCAGTCCTGGCCAATATCAGGAGCGATGTGATGGCCGTCGTGATACGAACGCCGGTAGATATAAGCAGCAATACGAGGCAGGCGGGCAATCAGGTTCATCGTATCCTCATAGGTAGCGTCCCAATAGTCGGCTTTGTTGATCCCTTCATCATAACGGCGTGCAAAGCAGCTCTCAGTCTGCATGGAAGCAATAGCCGTGACGAATTGGGTCATAGGGTGCGTATTGGGCGGCATGCTATCCAGAATGCTGAATACATGCTCGGGAACGTTGCTGCGCCGGGTCCATTGCTGGGTCAACCAGTGAACTTCTTCTTCCGTAGGGATCTCGCCAACCAGCATCAGCCAGAAAAGTCCTTCCGGCCGGGGCTCCTTCCCATCGGGGCCCTTAGGTAATTTTTCCCGCAGTTCCGGAATATAGTAACCGCGGAAGCTGATTCCCTTGAGGGGGTCTAGCTGTGAGGTTTCCCAAACCATCATTTTGATGCCACGGGCGCCGCCGAAGATCTGTTTGAGTTTTACTTCATCGACTTTCTTGTCGCCATGTTTTTTCAGCATTCCTTTGATCTCCTCTCTCAGATCGGAAGCTTTTTTATTGAATTTTTGTTTTAGAGGATCCATCTATATGCCAGTGATTAAAGTGTGTTTATGAATATAATTTTTTTTATCACGCCGATGAAAAAGTAACAGCTACAGTCTGCCAATGTTCAGGAACGGCTACCAAAAATGGGGGGTGACAAACTATCTCATATCCCTGATATCGCTTCTGGTAAAGGTATCATTTTTTTCAAAACTTACTTTGCCGAACGAGCATGCAGGCTGACGATTGTTCCGCTGTCGGCTAATGTTACAGATAAATTATTTTATAAACAGGGAAGAAAGTAAAAAAGCGGCCCTTGACGAACCGCTTTTCAGGAGCGTTTATTCCAGTTCCCAGATGGCAATTTGGATCTCCTCCCGGGTAGCGCCTTCCTGTTTGAGTTTTTGTTTAAGCTCTGATTCCTGTTGGCGGCGGCTGATGAGCGCCTGGTTGAAAGGCTCCATCTGGTTTGCTCTCAGCAGGCGTTGTACAGAGGCCATCATGCCCTCCCGGATCGAGTTCTTCTTTTGCAGGTAAAACTTATAGTCTGTCTGGCGTAGCGCCTCAATAGAAGCCAGGTTCCGGAAGCGCCGCTCCTGGATGACGTACATTTCGGCTGCTTGTGTTTCATCTAATTGGTAAAGGGCAATGGCTTCATCAGCAGCTTTGCGCGCCTCGGCTTCGGCCTGTTGGGCGGAAAGGCCAAGCGCCAGAGCCAGAAAGAAAAAACAAAGGGTCAATTTCTTCATAATGCAGTTTTCAGTTATCTCGCTGCAAAATACAATTTTTGGCCATTTTATTGAGTCTCAGGCTCATCTTTCATAGGTTTGGAAATCTGGGCGACGGTAAATAAAAGAAACAATAAAACGGCATCGATATGGCCGGCTATTCTTTATGTTCACTTATTTTTGTGCGTTGATCAAGGGGGTTGACTTTGAAAATGCTCCCTTTTCATTTTTCCATACAATACGCACCTAATGTTGTTGATAGACGAAGTTTTGATCAGTGATGATGTGATCCGGGAACAGTTTCTCTGCAACCTCAGCGCCTGTAAAGGGGCCTGCTGTTGGGAAGGCGACCTCGGTGCTCCCGTCGAGCCCGAAGAACGGCAAATTTTGGAGCAAATATTCGAAGCAGTAAAACCTTTTCTCAGCCCGGCGGGCCTGGCCGCTATCGAGCGGGAGGGGCTCTATACTTATGATGACAAGGCCAACGGTTACGCTACTCCCCTTATCGACGGCGGCCCCTGCGCCTATATGATTTACGATGAAAAGGGTATTGCCAAATGTGGGATAGAGCAGGCTTTCAATGCTGGGGAAACTGATTTTAGAAAGCCCATTTCCTGCCACCTCTATCCGATCCGGGCCTCCGTCGATGAACGGGTCGGCATGCAGGCGCTCAATTACGACCGATGGGATATCTGCTCGGCTGCCTGTGACCTGGGCCGCCAACAGCAATTGCCGGTTTACCGCTTTCTGAAAGATGCCCTCATCCGAAAGTTCGGTGAAGATTTCTACGAGGAACTCGATGCCGCAGCGAAAAACCTGGCCCCATAACCAAAATAAAAGCTAATTTGATTTTCGCAGGAATTTTTAATATCTTTGTTCTTCAAATGGTTTTCAAAGGTTATACACCTGAAAGCTATTCTTTCCTGAACCGATATATATACCTCCGGAATAGAGGATTTACCCTATATATCCTCTGAGCAACTATCAAACCTTTTGCCCTGTCTCCGCGGGCTTCCGTGCGTGTGCCACTTGCGTATGTAATGGTACTATTATCGGTTACTAATCTATTGATATCATCGAATAACATCAATACTCAACTAAGTATCGTGACTTAGGTTATTGCCCTATAACATTGACGAGTCACGCTTAACCCCCCTTTTGAAGTTGGTTTTTGCAGCTCCGGAGTCTCCTTCGGAGCTGCTTTTTTTTGCTGGAAAACCACTTTCCGGTGGGAGGGGCCGGAGAGGAAAGTGCTTTTTCAGTTGCCTTGTCCGTAGCTGGGGAGGGAGGTATGGTTTCATGGCTCCATGGTTTTATTGTTGGATGACCTCTGCCCAAGAACTGATAAATCTCTTCGGAGCTGTTTATCTTTTCTTCCGCATCACTCCCTTTTGGGCCACCTTGCGAACGGCGAACCTGCGAACAGCGAACAGCAAATACCGAGCTCCACACCAGTACCCTCTCTTCTTTACCCTGCCACCTTCTTCCGGACGATCTCCAGCACCTCCTGCTCCAGTTGGTCTGCATCCCGGCCCATCTTTTCGGCTTTTTCAGTAATACCCCGGGCGAAGGACTGATCCTTCAGGCCTTTGGCATTGATCTGCACATTGAGCAACGCGCCATGAACGGCGGCGCGGGCACAGAGCGCGCCGACGCCGGCGTCGCTGGCGGAGTTGGGGTTGCCTTCGGTGGCCATTGCTTTGGCCAGTTCAAAGGATTGCAGGGACAGCTCCATGGATTGGAACGGAACCTCGGTGGCGTATTTGGTCGCTTCCTGCATGGCATGCTCTCTGGCGGCCTTTTCCGCTTCCGTGCCTTTGGGCAGGCGCACCGCTTCTATGATGCGGTTGAAGGCGCGGGTGTCCTCATCCACCAAGCGAAGCAGGGCGTCTTTGAGTTGCTGGCCTTTTTCGGCCCATTCTGAAAACTCCTCCCAGCGGTGGTCCCACACCCGGCGGTGCGACGACAGGTTGGCCACCATCGTGCCCAGGGCGGCGCCCAGGGCGCCCACGTAGGCGGCGATGGAGCCGCCACCCGGGGCTACACTTTCGGAAGCCGTTTCGTTGGCGAAAGCGCGAAGGTTCATATCCAGCAGGGGAGTGGGCGTGTCCTCCCGCAGTTGGTATTCGATGATCTTCTTTTTAGGGTCGAAGGGCGTCAATTCATCCAGCCCAAGGGATTTGACAGCGATCTTGATCACTTCTTCCTCTGACGCCCCCAGAGAGCGCTGCTGTTGCCGAAGGAAATAGTGGCCGGCATCGAGCATCACTTTCAGCGGTACCAGGCCAACCAGTTCGGAGCCGGTGACTCTCATTCCGCGCTCGTTGGCACTCTTGCGGCACGCTTCAAAAGCAACATGCAAGGGAGTCTCTTTCACATTGGTGATGTTCATCGAGATCTGAGCGACGCCATACTCTTCGATGAACCAGCCGATGGCCTTCACCCCTTTGCAGGCGCCGGGCTCGCGAAGGGCTTCTCCTTTGGCGTTCTTAACGATGGGGCCGTTCACCTTGCCCCCTTCCCTTTTTACTCTGCCTTGCTCTCGCACATCGAAAGCCACAGAATTGGCGCGGCGCACGGAGGTTGTATTCAGGTTGACGTTGTAGGCGATCAGGAAGTCGCGGGCGCCGATGGCGGTGGCGCCTGCACGGGCGTTGAAGCGGGCGGGGCCGTAGTCGGGCTTCCACTCCGGTTTTTCCAGCTTTTCGGGCAAGGCCTCGTACTCTCCGGCGCGGATGGTGGCCAGGTTTTTCCATTCCGGCTTGCCGGCGGCAGATTCGTACATATACAAAGGTATGCCGAGTTCTTTGCCCGCCATCTCGCCCAGCTTGTGCGCCCATTCCACCGTCTCTTCCATGGTGATGTTGGAAATGGGGATCAGCGGGCAGACGTCGGTGGCGCCCATGCGGGGGTGCTCGCCCTTGTGTTGGCGCATATCGATCAGCTCGGCAGCCTTTTTGATGGCCAGGAAGGCGGCCTGCACGACCGGTTCGGGCTCGCCGACGAAGGTCACCACCGTGCGGTTGGTGGCCTTGCCGGGGTCGACGTCGAGCAGCTTGACGCCTTCAACGCGTTCGATCTCGTCGGTAATCTGTTTGATGATGGACATGTCGCGCCCTTCGCTGAAGTTGGGCACGCATTCGATAAGTTGCTTTGGCATGGTTAGGTTTTTTTGTTTTGGTTTCTGGCATTCCGGCTGTTTTGGGCTCGGCAGGAATGCCAGAAACCAAAACAAAGCCGGAGCAGGGCTTCTTCGGAAGCGCAATGCTTGGAGATATGCCCTTTGGTGACACGCTACTTTCCGGATTCAGGAGAAGGAGGTGCGGCGTGAAAATATAGTTTTTTTTAAATGAAAAGTGTCAAGGGGTTGTACAAAAAGGTTCGTTTCAAAAAACAGCTTCAAAATTTGTCTTATAGCCGGCTGCGTTGTCGGGGTGCAATTTCCCATTGCGCTCGGACTTTAGGCATGTTTAAAACTGCGGTTGACAAAAGGCAGCCTCCCCTTTTAAGGTTTGCCCTTGGGCCCGGGGCCAGGCT
>JAGQXQ010000303.1:1208-1908 GCA_020436535.1 Phaeodactylibacter sp. | reverse complement strand
TAATTGTCTCAGGAATACAAACAATATTTCATCATTTTTTTTAACCAGACTCATTAGCATATGAAAAAGATATTAACATCTCTAACGTTGTTGCTGCTGGCAACAGCTGTCTTTGCTCAACAACTACCGATCGATTTCGAATCGACTACTATTACCTACACTTTTAACGATTTCGCAGGAGGGGTGGCCACTGTGATCGATAACCCTCAATCTTCCGGCATCAATACCAGCTCCAAAGTGGGCCAGATGGTCAAATCTGCAGGAGAGGTTTTTGGCGGAAGCGCCCTGCCATTGGATGGCATCATTGATTTTGGGGACAACAATGCCATTAAAATGAAGGTGCTCGCAAACCGGGCCGGCGCCTCTGTTTTATTAAAATTGGAAGGCCCTGGCGGAACGACTACGGGGGATCTCTTTGCCACCACCACGGTAGCGAATCAATGGGAAGAAGTAACCTTTAGTCTTGCGGGACTCACTTCGGTCGAATATAATACCGTCGTCATCATTTACGAACTGGGAACGGTTGGAGATGGTAGCGCAGACTTCACCTTTTGGTTTGATGACATTGAACTCACAACGGCCGCAGAAGGCGTGCAATTGCCCATCGATTTCGAATCGACGACCCTCACCTACCCATGGACGGATTTTGGGGGCGGGGTAGCCACTGTGATTGATAACCCTCAATCTTCCGGCATTAACA
>JAGQXQ010000303.1:0-1110 GCA_020436535.1 Phaeodactylibacter sp. | reverse complement strand
GCTTTAAAATGAAAGTTTTTGCCAACCGGGCTGATGCGCCCGTTCTTTTCAAACTCGAAGGCCCAGGCGCACCAGCTGAGGTGTCCGCCAGTACAACTGTAGCGAATCAATGGGAAGAACTCACTTTTAGCTTTGCCGGGCTCACCGGCGGTGTATTTACCAAGATTACCCTTATCTATGACCTCGGCGTTGTAGGAGACGGCGGCCCTGATTTCACACTCCTGTTCGATGATATTGAGCTGACAACGGTTGTGGGCGGCGTACAACTCCCGATTACCTTCGAATCAACCACGCTTACCTACAATTGGTCAGATTTTGGAGGCGGGGTAGCCACTATCATTGACAATCCGGATGCCAGCGGCATCAATACCAGTTCCAAAGTGGGCCAGATGGTCAAATTCGCAGGTGAAGTTTTTGGCGGCAGCACCCTGGCACTGGGCGGTCCTATTGATTTCGGTGAAGCCTCTGCCATCAGAATGAAAACATGGGCCAACGCGGCTGGCAAGGAAGTACTCTTCAAACTGGAGGGTCCTGCGCCGGTGGAAATATTCGCAACGACTACCGTAGCCAATGGATGGGAAGAATTGTCCTTTGATGTCAGCGGGCTCTCCGGTAATGTCTACACTGGCATTACCATCATCTATCAACTGGGCACAGTTGGAGACGGCGGCCCGGACTTCACCCTCTATTTCGACGATATCCAGCTCGATGTAATGGGATCCGTTGCCAGCCTGCAAGACCTGGGCATCGAGTACTTCCCCAACCCGGCTACGGACCTGATGACGGTTAAGGCGCCGCAAAACATCGATGCGATCACGGTTTATAACCTTCTGGGGCAACCGGTCTTTTTTGAAAAGGGCTTCAACACGGTCAATACCATCGACCTTTCTTCCTTAACGCCCGGCGCTTACTTCTTGAAAGTAGCCGTCGAAGGGAAAGAAGGAACTGCCAGGATAATCGTGCAGTAAGGAGCGTGGTTCGCTGATTGTTGTTCGTTGATAGTTGTTCGTTGTTCATCGCCAATGATGGGCAACGAACAACTTATAATATACCAGAGGCACATTGCCCGGGCAATCGCTGTCCGCTTTTAGATCCGATAAAACGAAAAAT
>JAGQXQ010000302.1:977-8405 GCA_020436535.1 Phaeodactylibacter sp. | reverse complement strand
GTGAGGTTATTGCTCAGGTTGGTTTCGTACTCCAGAAAGAGGTTGCTCTCAATCTCCTGATAGGCGATGTCGTGGTCGGTGATCTGGCCGACTCCCGGATTCGATGAAGGGCCGGTAGAACCAGGGCGGATAAATTCGGAGTTGCGTTGGGAGTAAGCATTCAGGCCAACGCGGTAGTTGATCGCCAGGCCATCCACAATCCGGTACCGGCCGTTTAGCACCGAAGCAATGCGGTCGACATCTGACCGGAAGCCAGCGTTGCGGTACGACCATAAGGGGTTGTCGGCCGTGCCGCGGCCCACCATAAATTCGCTACCCATATCAATTGGATTCTGGAAGGGCTGCCCATGGATATCCCAGTTCCTGCCCAGGTAAAGCGAGCGAGCAAAGGCCGAAGGGTTGTTGCCCCCCAGTGCACCTACTCCCGAGATGACGCCGTCCTGGTCCGTCCGGGTATAATTCAGGTTGGCCGACAGGGAGAATCGATCCGAAAGCTGAGCGGAGCCCCCTACACTAAAGGATGCACGGGTAAAACGGGTATTGGGCACATAACCTTCATTGCTGAGGTAGGAAATGGTGGCGCCCACACTGGCGTTCTCCCCTCCGCTGGTAATCGATATGGAGTTGTCGGAAGTAACGCCGGTACGGAACAATTTTTCCACATTATCCGGATAGGCCCGGTAGGGGACCGTAACGCCATCCAACTCGTCAAACCCCAGCCGCCCCTGATACCAATGCGGTATTTCCTTCAGGGTTGCATAAGGCCTGGCGCCTACAAAAGGCGCCCCCCAGGATCCATTCACTTGCTGGTAGTTAAAATTGGTGCCGGTGCCGTAACTATTCTGATAATCCGGGAGGTTGGCGATCTCCTCAAAGGCCAGGGTAGAGGACACGCTGATGCCCAATCCTTTTTTTTGGCGGGACCCCGTCTTAGTCGTGATCATAATCACTCCGTTGGCGGCGCGAGAGCCCCAGAGAGAAGCGGCGGCCGCCCCCCGTAGGATGTTGATCGTTTCAATATTATTGGGGTCAATATCTGCCATTCGATTGGCGTAGGCGCCACCACCGTTCAGGCCCAGGTTAGTACGGTATTCTGAATTGTCATAGGGAATCCCATCCACCACGATCAGGGGTTGGTTATTCCCCAGCAGTGAAGAATTGCCCCGGATGGTAATACGAGTAGCACTACCCGGCGCACCACTACTCCCCAGAATGTTAACGCCTGCAACCTTGCCCTGCAGCGCACGCAGGGGGTCAGGCTCCGCCACCTGCTGTATCTGGTCTCCTTCCAAAGACTGCACAGCATATCCCAGAGATTTTTCGTCTCTTTCGATACCCAGAGCCGTCACCACCGCCGTTTCCAGGATGATCCCCTCCGAGAGCGTCACATCAACCACATTGGATGCGCCGATCTGTACTTCCTGAGTAGTGTAGCCTGTGTAGCTAAATATCAAAGTCCTTCTGTCTTCCGGCAACCTTATCGAATAATTGCCATCGATATCGGTAACCGTTCCGGTAGACGTGCCCTTTATGATCACATTTGCGCCGATCAACGGCTGGCCATTGTTATCGGCCACGGTTCCGGTGATGGTGCGCTGTGCCACGGCTATGGCCAGGCTTAGTAAGACCATCGGCAAAACCAGTAAAAACCTCTTCATCATGAAATAAATTTTGGTTAAAAAATAGGTATAGAGTATGGCTTGCCACGATAGCAGGAGGCACAGCAACTGCCCAGTATGGCAAGCATAGCATTCCCCTTCATCCATCTGCACCAGAATGCCGGCAACAGCGAATGAAACAGGGTCATTTGCAGTTCATTGCGAGGTTAAACGGCCTCTTACGAGCCCGGAAGTGGAGTTTGATGAAAAGGCAGGTTATTGTCTGCGATAAAAGCTAATAGGCGAAGTAAAAGGTTGCCGGGCGTATCTCCCGGCAACAGAAACACAGATTAGTATGAAAAAAACTCTCAATAGTTCCAAAATTGAATCAGCGTGCCATTCGCACTCATACCATACCCACCTTAGCGGCCTTGATCAGGGCTTCATGGCGGGAGTTAACTTTTAGCTTTCGGTATATATTTTTAAGGTGAAACCGCACCGTATTCGGGCTGACAAACAGCCTCTCACCGATCTTTCGGTAACTATACCCCTTACAGAGCAGGGCCATGACGTCGAACTCCCGTTTGGATAATAAAGGCAACGGGTTTTCCAGCTGGCTGAAGGAAGTCACCACGCGTTTAGCTACAGATGGGCTCATTGGCGCACCACCCGCCTTCACTTCCCGAATGGCGTTTAGCAAATAGGACGGAAAAAAGGTTTTGGAAATATACCCGAGGGCTCCGGCTTTGAAGGCGGTAAAGATATGTTCTTCACGCAGCGAGTTGGTAAACATGATGACGCTAAGCCCAGGCATCTCTTCCAGAAGAAGGCGCACACAGTCGGCGCCCTGCATATCGGGCAGGTCGGTTTCGATAAGGAGGACATCGGAAGGGCGTTCTAATAGGCCTTCAAGGGCAGACTGCCCATTGGCATACGAACCAAAGCAACAGAAACCATCACTGGTTTCCAGTATGCCCTGGACGCCTTCTCTTACGTCCCGTTTGGCATCTACAATTGCAACGGAAATCATTTTTAGTCGGGTGTATTCAGTTATCAAGGACAACACAAATTTATCAGGGTTGCCTCTTGCTTTACATTGTCCCTAAGATGCGGGTAAAATTACCGTGAATCAAGTATACATCGGCCGGATTGTATGAACCGGCCCTTTTTAAGGGTCAATGCACTTTTCTACTACACCAATGTACGAGCATATCCAGCTTGATAATACTACATACCTGGGTAGTTGAAGGCATTTGTGTGGGGGATGACATAAGAAGAGGTGTAAATGTGTAAATAACAGAGCAGAAAAGCGATGTCCGGGCCCATCTCCCCATTTCCACTTCCCCCGTTCCTTACCTCACCAGCAGCGCCGCCCCGAACACCCCGGCGCTATCCCCCAACTTGGGCCTCAGGAATTTCGTCTGGAGGCTGTTGTTGAAGACGAATTGCCGGGCGGCGGCTACCCCTGCTGTATAGAGCAGGCCGATGTTGCCCAGCCCTCCGCCCAGAACGACCACATCGGGGTCCAGTACATTGACAATACCTGCGATGGCTTTACCGAAAAAATGGGTGAGGCGTTCAACAGTTGCCGAAGCTGCCTCATCATTGCCGGCCTGGTGGCGCTCAACGATCTGTGCCAGCCTGCGGGCCTGCCCCGTCCGCCGGGCGTAATATTTTTCCAGTGCCGGGCCGGAAATGATAGTCTCCACGCAACCGAACCTGCCGCAGTAGCAGGGGCCGCCCGAATCATCCAGGAAGTTGTGGCCCCATTCTCCGGCGATCCCATGCCGGCCCTCCAGCAGTTTGCCGTCGATGACGATACCGCCGCCTACACCGGTGCCCATGATCACTCCAAATATTGTTTTGGCCTCCGGGGCCTGTTCTTTTACCACCCCCAGTTGGGTTTCTGCGACGGCAAAGCAATTGGCGTCATTAGCCAGTGTTACGGGAATGCCCAGAACTGTTTCCAGGTCTTTGCACAACGGTTGCCCGTTTAGGACGGTGGTGTTACAGTTTTTCATAGTTTGCGTATCCGGATCCAGAATGCCCGGGCCGCCCACGCCCATCTTTCCCGGTTGCAGCCCCGAAGCTTTACATAATTGATCGGCCAGTCGGCCGGCTTGTTCCAAGATGTGCCCATAGCCTTTTTCCGCTTCGGTTGGAATGCGTAAGCGAGATATTACACGGAGCGATGATGAGGTATCCAAAATAACCCCTTCTATCTTCGTCCCCCCAAGGTCGATACCCCATAGTGGTTCCATTGGCGATATTTTTAATTTATAGGGTATAAAATAGCCACCTTCTTTGATAATTTACGTAATCAAACAGGGGCATCCTGTTTTTTTTGAGGATTAGCCTGTTACAATTAGTCAGAGTACCCATAACCTATGCTGCTCATTATTTCTTAATTTTGTGGACTTTGGGGAAATCCAGGCCTGATTGCAATCATTCAAAAGAAAACGTATACAGGCCGCCCCACAATAGGAAAACGCAATATGACCGGCGAGAAACCGTCAACTCAACATACTGTTAAAGGCAGTGAAAGCCTATCGATACAACTGACTACAGCTGATGATCGGAGTGAACCTGTTTACATTGCCGGCAATTTTAACGGCTGGAAAACAGAGGATGAACAGTACCGCCTGAAGCAGGAACAGCCTGGCCTGTTTAGCTTCACTTTCAAAAACAAGCATTTATTGCCCGGCCACCTGGAATATAAATATCACCGGGGAAGTTGGGCGGCAGCCGAACTCGACGAGTACGGCAACCCCGTTGCCAACCGGAGGCTGGAAACCCTGACAGTAGAAAAAGTGAGCGACCATGTGCCTCGTTGGCTGAAAGACGGACTGGCCTATGATCCGGCATTCCTGCCGGAAATACAGGTCATCTCTGAGCAGTTCGAGATTCCACAACTGATCAAAACCCGCCGGATTGCCGCTCTGCTTCCCCACGATTATCAGGAAAGTGAAAAACGCTATCCGGTACTCTATCTGCAGGATGGCCAAAACCTTTTCGACGAATACGCCCCTTTCGGCAACTGGGGGGTGGATAAAAAACTGGCCGTAATGGCCGAACGGGGGGGCGGTGATATCATCATTATCTCCATCGATCATGGCGAAAAGGAACGGATCGATGAATTCACCCCTTCTCACAGTACTAAATTGGGCTACGGTGACGGTAAAAAGTACGTCCGCTTCCTGGCCGACACGCTGAAAACCTACGTCGACAAGCACTTTCGCACCCTTCCGGAACGGGAGCAAACCGGTATCGGCGGCAGCTCTATGGGCGGCCTGATCAGCATTTATGCCGGCCTGATGTACCCGGAAGTGTATGGCAAACTGATGATCTTTTCTCCCTCTTTATGGGTGATGCCCAACATTCACTTCCACTTCCTGAATTTTAATGATTCCCAGGATATGGAGATCTATCTTTACGGCGGTGAAGAAGAAAGCGTTAATATGGTTCCCAATATCCGGCGTTTCCAGAAGGCTTTCGAAGATAGTGGCAATGGACACGTTAAGTTCAATCTCTCGGTTGACCCCAAGGGCCAGCACAATGAAGCCCGCTGGGGGGAGGAATTCCCCCGGGCAGTGGAGTGGTTGTTTTTCAATAATAAAGAAGCCAAAAAATGATCCTGAAAATTACCCCTACCCTAAAAAACTTACCACCGACGGTGATTGTACCTGTTGCTGCCGGGGAATCTCTGCCGGCAGCCATTCGGGCTATGGCTGATGCCACCGGAATTGAGGAGACGCTGGTGGAAACGGATTTTAAAGCAGAGCAAGGAGAAGTACAGCTACTCTATAAAGACACGATCCGTTTTTTCTTCCTGGGCCTGGGGCAATCTCCCACCTTTCAGGACGTGTTGAAGGCCTTCCGTTCTTTTTCAAATAAATACCGGCAAAAGCTCTCCGAAAAGGTAGGCGTCAGCCTTTTACACCAAAATCTTTCCGGAGATGCAGCCATCTGGGTGGAAGCCGCAGTCAACGGGCTGATCCTCGGAACCTACCAGATCGGCCGCTACAAAAAAACACCCAATGGCAATGGCCATGTATTGGCTGGCCCCAATGCTTCCATCGAGATCCTGGCAGAACAAAGCTCCGCAAAAAACTGTGAGCGGGCGGCACGGCATGGCCTGGCCATTGCCGAAACCCAGATGAGCGTCTTTCATCTCGTCAATGCCCCCAGCAATAAGAAAAACCCGGCCGACCTGGCCCAGTGGGCGCTGGATTCCGGAAAGAAATACGGATACAGCGTCAAAGCCCTGGGTAAGGAGCAGATCCTCGATGAAGGGCTGCACGCCCTGCTGGCCGTCAACCGGGGCAGCGAATACCCGCCGGCCTTCATCATTATGGAATACCGGCCAGAGCAGGAACCCGCCACCGGCCTAAAAAAAATAGGCCTGGTGGGAAAAGGAGTCACTTTCGATACCGGAGGCCTCTCCATCAAACCCTCCACCAATATGCACTATATGAAAAGTGATATGGGGGGAGCAGCGGCGGTTTTTGGCGCTATGGAGGCCGCCGCCAAATTACAACTGCCGGTTCACCTGATTGGGATCGTCCCTTCTACCGATAACAGCGTGGACGCCAAGTCTGTCAAGCCCAGCGATGTGATCGACTCCTACAGCGGTAAGACCATCGAAGTGATCGATACGGATGCAGAAGGGCGCCTGATCCTGGCCGACGGCCTGTGCTATATGGCCAGAAACTACAAGCCCGATACGATGATCAACCTGGCTACCCTGACGGGAAGCACTGTCCGCACCTTTGGCTACCACGCCGCCGGCCTTTTTTCTAATAATGACACCCTTGCCGCCCAGCTCTTCGCTGCTGGCGAACGCACCGGAGAGCGCAGCTGGCGCCTCCCTTTATGGGACGCCTACAAAGACGACATCAAATCGGATGTGGCCGACCTTCGCAATTTCAGCGGCCGCCCTATAGCAGGTGCCATCGGCGCCGCCAAGTTCCTGGAGGCCTTCATCGAAGGCCATCCGGCATGGGCCCACCTCGATATCGCCGGCGTAGCTTTTAACGATTCGGAATTCTCCTCCCAGAAAAGTGCAACGGCATTTGGCGTAAGGCTTTTGCTGGATTATATTAGCCATCTGGAATAACTGCGAAAAACTGACTTAAATCCGTTCTATGCGCCCAATTACCTTCCTCTGCATTTCCTGCTATTTCAAAGGGCAGGATTTCCTGCGCGCCTGCAAGGCTGCCGGCAATACCGTTTATCTGCTTACCCGGAAATCCCTGGAGCATCAGCCCTGGCCCAAGGAGGCGATTGATGAGTTTTTCTACATAGATTCTGAAGCGAACAGCCCGGAAAACCTGAGCAATATTTCCCGGGGACTGGCTTGGCTTATGCGCAACAAAAAAGTAGACCGCATCGTCGCAATCGACGATTTTGATGTCGAAAAAGCGGCCTTTTTGCGGGAAGAGTTCCGCATCCCCGGCATGGGCCAGACCACCGCCCGCTATTTTCGCGATAAACTGGCCATGCGGATCCGGGCCTCCGAAGCGGGTATTAACGTACCTCCTTTCAGCTCTTTATTTCACGATGCCGATATCAACTATTATATACTTCAAACAGCCCCTCCATGGGTCGTGAAGCCGCGATCCGAGGCGTCGGCCACCGGCATTCGCAAAGTACATAGCAGTGAAGAGTTGTGGCAGGTGGTCCACGAATTGGGCGATGAGCGCCACCACTTTCTGGTGGAGCAGTTCAAACCAGGCGATGTATACCACGTCGACGCCATCACTGCCGGTGGTAAAGCCCAGTTTTGCCGCACTTCCCGATACCTCAATACACCGCTCGAAGTGGCCCACGG
>JAGQXQ010000302.1:0-873 GCA_020436535.1 Phaeodactylibacter sp. | reverse complement strand
ATGCAGTTCAGTGCATCCCATACGGAGTTTATCAAATCTAAAGAAGACGGTAAGTTTTATTTTCTGGAAACTTCCTCCCGGGTAGGAGGCGCCCACCTCGCCGAGATGGTGGAATTCTCTTCCGGGGTCAACCTGTGGGGAGAATGGGCGCGGCTGGAGAACGCCATGGCCAGAGGAGAAGCCTACCAGGCTCCGGCGCCCGGCCAGCAATACACCGGTATTGTCGTTTCCCTCTCCCGCTTTCAGCATCCCGACAATTCCGGTTTCACCGAGCCGGAGATCGTTTGGCGCCTGAACAAGGATTACCACATCGGCATGATCGTCCGGTCCGACAGCCGCGAGCGCGTCCTGGAACTGCTGGATCAATACGCCGAACGCATCCATCGTGATTTCCACGCCAGCGCGCCGGCGCCGAAGAAGCCGGTGGACTGATCAGCTATCCCTCCTTCAATTGCTTCAGGCGGACCTTATAACTATAGCGGGGCGTTACCTGGTAAAGGCTTTCGTAGAGTTCTAACGCCCGCTGACGGAAGCGAGGATCTTGTGGAAGTAAGTGGAAAAGTTCAAAATTGACAGCGGCATGCTTGTCAGGGGAAAGCTCTTTAGCATTTAGCGTAAACAGCACTTCAATGGCTTTTTCAGTATTCCCCTTTTTGTGTTCGTACTTGGCCGCCAGGATCTGTGCATCGAATACCAGGTCGGGGTTGCCGAGACTTTCGGCGGTCTGCAGGGCTTCCTGTATGATAGTTTCCAGTCCATCCATTCGGCCCAGTTCCATAAGTACCACTCCTTTCTCCACCAGGCTGGCGCCCAGCACCAGGCGGTTATTGATCTTGCGGGTCACCTCGATGGCGCGGTCGTAAAAGTGCAGGG
>JAGQXQ010000301.1:4834-7410 GCA_020436535.1 Phaeodactylibacter sp. | reverse complement strand
TGAATAAGAAGGCAATTTGGGCCATAATCGGATTGATGAGCGCTGCGGTGATCGGGGTGGTAGTACTGCAAATGGACCTGATCCGCACCGCTGTGCACGTCAATGAAGAACGTTTTGAGAAAAACGTTTATGCTGCGCTGAACGCAGTGGTGCGCAGGCTGGAGGCCGAAGAGAACCGAGAGGTTTTCAACCATTCCATTAATGGTTTTATGACCACCTACTACCAGGAAATTCAACACAATGGGGGAGAGCCCGCCAACGTCAATACAGAATGGCCTCTGAATGAGGGCCCCGATGTCCTGTCGTCCAAGATGAACCACAGCGATCTGCTCGATGAACTGATGTCTGAGTTTGCCAATCCATGTACCTGCTCCCAGTGTATAGCGCGCAAAGATAATACCTATCGCACCCTTATGGTCTATTTCCAGCAGAATACTCAGGAGTTTCCACTGGAGCAGCGCATCAAACTGGAACATCTGAAAGGGGTCGTTAAACAGGAACTGGCCAACCGCGGGATCGATACGGAATACAATTATGGCGTCTTTTCCCGCGATAAAAAGAGCTTTATCATCGTCGACGGTCATTACGTTGTAGAAGATGCCCAGCCTAAAGAGATCCTTCCGGGCTATCGCACCATTTACAATTCGCCGTATAAAGTAGACCTCTTTCCGGAAGATATGCCCTCTCCTGGCCTGCTGATGATCCACTTTCCCGGCCGTACGAGCTTCGTCTGGCGCTCCTTGTGGATGAACTTCCTGGGGTCTATTATTTTCACCAGCCTGATCCTGTTCTGTTTCGCTTATACGATCCATGTGATCTTCCGCCAGAAAAAAGTATCGGAGATGAAGACAGACTTCATCAACAACATGACTCACGAGTTCAAAACGCCTATTGCCACTATCTCTCTGGCCGCCGATTCCATCACCAGCCCCATCATTGCCGGCAAACCAGATAAGGTTAGCCGCTTCGCCAACATAATAAAACAGGAAAATAAACGTATGAATAGTCAGGTAGAGAAAGTTCTGCAGATGGCCCTGATCGACAAACGGGACTTCTCTTTGAAGCTGACAGACGCCAACCTGCACGATGTCATCAGCCATGCGGTAGACAACATCAACCTGCAGGTAGAGAAAAGAGAGGGTGCTGTGACAGTACGCCTGGAAGCCTCCAACCCATATATTGAGGGGGACATCACACATATTTCGAATATTATCAATAACTTATTGGACAACGCCAATAAGTACTCCTCCGAAAAGCCGGAGATTGAAATACATACACGTGATGTGGCGAATGGAGTAGAGGTGGCGATCACCGATAAGGGCATCGGTATGAGCAAAGAGCAGCGCAAGCATATCTTCGATAAGTTTTATCGCGTGCATACCGGCAACCTGCACGATGTGAAAGGTTTCGGCCTTGGACTGAGTTACGTCAAAGCGATCATGACGGCCCATAAAGGGTCCATTGATGTGAAAAGTGAACTGGGCAAGGGCAGTACTTTTATCCTGTCTTTTCCCTATAAACAATAGTGTTAATAATCTCAGGCGTTGCCGAGGTGGCAATGCTTCACAAACTCCAGAACAGAAAACAACGGATTATGGCAAATAATAGAATACTCCTGGTTGAAGACGATCAGAACTTCGGAGATGTGCTTCGGTCTTATCTGGAAATGCACGAGTATGAAGTCACCCTGGCCACTGATGGGGCGCAGGGCCTGGAAAGCTATAACCAGGGCGAATTTGACTTGTGCATTTTCGATGTGATGATGCCCAAAAAAGATGGCTTCACACTGGCTAAGGAGATCCGTGAACAAGATCAGGATATGCCCATCATCTTCCTGACGGCCAAAACGATGAAGAACGACGTGCTGGAAGGTTTCAAGATCGGCGCCGATGACTACATCACCAAGCCCTTCAATTCGGAAGAGCTGTTGTACCGTATTCAGGCCATCCTGAAGCGCAGCCAGACTAAAGCGGACCCCAGGGAAGAGATCAAGGAATTTAGTATCGGGAAGTACCATTTTAACTATCCCCTCCGGATATTGACTTACAACCTTGACGAAGAGGATGAAGAGAAGAATAAACTGTCTCCTAAGGAAGCTCAACTCCTGCGGATGTTCGCTATCTATATGAATGATATATTACCCCGCTCCGAAGCGTTGAACAAAATATGGGGTGAGGATAACTACTTCACCGCTCGCAGTATGGATGTTTTTGTCACCAAACTCCGAAAATACCTGAAAAATGACGAAAACATCGAGATCGTCAACATTCACGGAAATGGCTTTCAACTGCTCGTCAAGGCAGAGGAGGAGGCATAAGATGGTTGAATTGCCATTGGATGGCCGCCAGTTTTCGTCCTGGACTTAATAAATGTGCCCTCCGGTGGGCATGATTCAACTTTTTTTAATATTTTTACATTTAAGGACAAATATTTTTTTGTATAGAAAAATCAAATAAGTATATTTGTCCTATAAATGTGTCACGAAAGTACTTTCCCTTACTAGGGAATATACATAAGAATAGTTTTTGGGATTATGATTCCGGCTGGGTAGGCAATTCTACCTGGCCTTTTTTTTT
>JAGQXQ010000301.1:0-4754 GCA_020436535.1 Phaeodactylibacter sp. | reverse complement strand
GGGCACAGGAACTGCCGGGCGGTAGCTCTGCGATGTCGTTTTCCGGTTAATCCACTCAGCCCCTGCCGCCCGGGCGGTGACTTCATCCAATCCCTCATTCGAAGAGGTGCTCAGGCGGGAAGAAAGGGCGGCGGATGTCGCGTTGATATAGATGCTGCCCGCGGCCCTAGTAGGGGCGATTTTTTGCACTACTCCCGACAGGATGAGCAATTCAAGTGCATTACCAGGTTGGAAGGCGCCATTGATGTACTTCCCTGATGCCAAATATATTTGGCAGGCTAACCTCAATGATCCTCCGGCAGTTTGCTCCTTTCCCTCAAATCCCTATTTTTACCGCAAAAAGTGTACAAGACCCTCCTCAAGCCTTTTTTCTTCCTCTTATCGCCCGAGCGGGCGCACCACTTCACGCTTTTTTTACTCAAGCTCACCCTGGCCATTCCCGGAGTCAGCTACCTCTTTAGAAGGATGTACCGTTTCGAACATCCAAGCCTCCGCCGTCAGCTCTTTGGCCTTACCTTCGACAACCCGGTCGGCCTGGCTGCCGGCTTCGACAAGGACGGGCGGCACTTCCGCGCCATGGCCAGCCTGGGTTTCGGTTTTATCGAAGTGGGCACCGTCACGCCTAAAGGACAGGATGGGAACCCCTTACCCCGCCTTTTTCGCCTCCCGCAAGACGAAGCCCTCATCAACCGCATGGGCTTCAACAACGAAGGGATGGATGCCCTGGTGGAGCGCCTGAAAAAGGGTAAGCCCCGCGGCCTGATTATCGGCGGCAACATCGGTAAGAACAAAGTGACGCCCAACGAGGAAGCCCAAGAGGATTACGCCCGCTGTTTCGAAGCCCTCTATCCTTATGTCGATTACTTTGCAGTTAACGTCAGCTCGCCTAATACGCCTGGCCTGCGCGGCCTGCAGGACAAAGAGCCGTTATCCAAACTCCTGAACCGGCTCCAGGCCATCAACCGCCAAAAGCCCATCCCCCGGCCCATCCTGCTCAAGATTGCTCCCGACCTCACCGACGGCCAGTTAGATGACATCCTTGATATTGTGAAAAGCACCGGCATTGACGGGGTAATCGCCACCAATACGACCATCAGCCGCGCCGGCCTGGCCACGCCCGCCGCCGAGGTAGAGCACATCGGCGCCGGCGGCCTGAGCGGGCAGCCCGTCAAACAACGTTCTACCGAAGTCATCCGCTACCTAAAAGAGCGTTCCGGCGAACTCGTTATTATCGGAGTAGGCGGTATCGGCAGCCCGGAAGACGCGCTCGAAAAGATCCGGGCCGGCGCCTCCCTGGTGCAGGTGTATACCGGCCTGGTGTACGAAGGGCCGGGGCTGGTAAAGCGTATCAAAAAAGCGCTGGTGCTGTGACGGTCATATTAATAAAAAACGCTATGGCATCCTTTTTGGTATAATAAAGGATATAAGGCAAAAAACGCCAGGAGCGTTTTATTCAACGGCTGCTCTCTGACCATTCACCGCCAGGTGAAAGCCCATTCCAGGGCCCTATCCGGCGATTAAACATTCAGAAGTACCCTCCGAACAGTAAAACCCTTGCCTTATGGTATACTGGCCCACGCCAGGTGTTGATTTACAAAGACTGGCGTGGGGCGTATAGTTGTAATTCTGTTTCTCCTAATCACGTACAACTTAATAAGTATGATCCATGAGAAGACATCTTCTGTGTTCAGGGATATTCGTTTTTGGCTGGTATTGGCCTCCTTTTTTCTGCTCGTTTGGATAGCGATGAAGAGTTATCCGGTATAATGAGGTATTTCCACTCCCACCCGGACTGAACAAACCAAAGGGTTTTCACCTTCAGAATAGAAAACCTTAAATTCATGTTATCCGGATTATTTGAAAATGCTTCTGAGTGGGTACGCATCGCGCTTATATTTGCCGGTGCGGCGTTTACGGGTTTTATCCTTGCCTGGTTGGCTTTCAAGGCCTTCAAGTGGTACGGTAAAAAGCGCGATTACCTATTGTTGCGCTCCATCAACAACAATCTTCGGACGCCCTCGCTCTGGCTGGCGCCCATCATTTTTGCGCTGGCGGCGCCTTTTACTTTCGGTATTCCTGCTGAAAAAGTGGCAACCGTCACGCTGTTGCTGGAAATCGGGATGTACATCGCTGGCGGCGCCTTATTTGTACAGGTAGTAGATGTGGTGAGCGACCTGATGCGAGACCGCTACCGGATCGATGTGCAGGACAACCTGGAGGAGCGAAAGATCATCACCCAGTTTCAGTATATCAAACGAGTGATCATATTCGCGGCCATTATTGTGGTCATTGCTTTTACCCTCCTGCAGTTTGACCAGGTGAGAGAGCTGGGCGCCGGCTTGTTGACTTCGGCCGGGGTGGCCGGCATCATTATTGGTTTGGCGGCGCAGAAGTCGATCGCTAACCTGTTGGCGGGCTTTCAGCTGGCCTTTACCCAGCCCATCCGTATCGACGATGTAGTGATCGTGGAGGAGGAATGGGGCAAGATCGAAGAGATTACCCTCACCTATGTGGTTATCCGCATCTGGGATGAACGCAGGCTGGTGGTGCCGCTCAATTATTTTAATGAAAAACCTTTCCAGAACTGGACCCGCACTTCCGCCCAACTGTTGGGCTATGTCTATTTGTACACCGATTACCGCCTGCCGGTTGAAGCCTTGCGGAAATTCTACTTTGAGATCATTGAAAAACACGAAAAATGGGACGGCCGGGTGAAAAATATTCAGGTGACCAACTCCGGCCGCCACACCATGGAGCTGCGTATCCTCATGAGCGCCCGCAATGCCCCCGACGCCTGGGACCTGCGCTGCGATATCCGCGAGCAGCTCATTTCGTTTATCCAGGAAAAATATCCGGAGTGCCTGCCGAGAACGCGGGTGGAATTGCCGGAAAAGGGACTGGAACAGGTGCTGGGGAAGGGCAAGTAATGTAGGTAATAAGGTTCAATTGTAATAGGGTGGATATATCCGTACGCTACTGCAATTGCCCTTTTGGTTGCATTAGATAGTGAAGCTATTTCACGGCTTCCGCTCCACCACCAGTTTCTCCACCGCCACCTCAATACCCTTGTGCAGTTCCAGCAAATACAGGCCCGGCGGCCAGTTGTCTGCGTTGAATTCGTGATCCCCTTTTTTGAGTTTTTCTTTTTCCTCGATCAGTTTACCCTCCAGGTTTCGGATCACAACCTGATCAAAATCCTTTTCCAGGCGCAGGTAGAACTGGCCGGCCGTTGGATTGGGGAAGCATCTCACCTGAGCCAGCAGCGCCGGGTTGAGGTTGGCTGGAGGCGCCAACTCAGGATTTTCCTGCTCCGGGCAGGGCGCCGCTACTGTATTTTCCAGAATGAGTTTAACCATCAGGTCGTTGAGGTATTGCACATCGTAGGGGCCGGCGGTGGGCTCGATATGGCTGCCGCCGATGCCGCTGTGGCCGGTAAGAAATGTATAGCTGCCGTTGGTACTGATGGCCATCGCCTTCATCAAATACTCCGTGGATTTGTCGATGCCGCTGCCGGTGACGGGAATGATCTTGACGCCCATTTCCGCCGCCTTTTGTATGCTTTGCTGTAGGGATTGGTTGACCTCTGGCGTTTGATGAGGCGGCGCATCCAGGATGAGGAATATCAGCCGGGCAGCGGCCTGCCGGTTCCAGTTTTGCTTTTCCAGTGCTTCGGCCAGGGCGGTCTCCACTGCTTCCGGGCCGTCGCCGCCACCGCCGGCGCTTTGGCTTCGGATGAAGGCCAGGGTGGAATCGAGGGTGGGCGAAAGGGCGGAGCTGCAGGTGAGGTAGTCGTCTTTGTGGTCCCGGTAGAACAATGCGCCGGTGCGCAGTTCGGTGCCAGGCAGGTTGCGTTCTACCCGAAGGATGGCGTCTTCCAGCTCGGCTTTGAGGTAATTGATCTCATCGGACATGGAGCCGGTGGCGTCTACCACAAAAAGCACATCGGCAGCCATAGTTTCCTGGCATTCGGTTTCCAGCTGAACCCGGTTGGTTCCGGTTGGGTAGGCCTCCGGTTGATCGATCCTGGCTTGAATATCCTGGTAGGCCAGCTCGATAGATTGCGGCGGGCCTGCTTCTGTGCTCCACAATTCGGCCCGCCCGTTGTTATCCGTGAGGGCGGCCCACAGAATTTTTCCTGTTGAGTTTTTCAACCTGGCCTGGCAGTTGGCTACCGGAGCGCCCTTTTTGTTCTTTACCTCAACGGTGTACCGGTTGTTGGGCGCAAGTTCCCATATCTGAGTGAAAGGCTGGAAGTCTTCCTCCAGCAGTTCCGTCCAGGTTTCCCAGTTATCGAGGTCATTCCACTCGCCGGCGGTCAGCTGGCCGGCGGGTACCGCCGGGCCGGAACGGGCTGCCGCCATACTGGTAGTTTCCCCCTCACCCCGGACGCGGACACCGTCGATGTAGTAATCGGTGGCGCCGGAACGGCTGCTGCGGATACTGATTTCTTTTCCCCCTCTTCCTTTGTTCTTTTTTCGGCTGCTCAGGCCGGCGGTAGTGGCGGCCAGATTTCTGACGTCCCGGGTAGGCAGGTTCCTGATCTGGCCGCTGGTGATGATAATACCGCCAGAAGTGAGGTTGTCCTGTTCTACCAGCGGAACCTTGTAGTCGGTAACTACAATTTCATTCAGGGTGACGCCCTCGGAAGACAGCTCAATGTCTAGCCGTTTGGCCTCTCCGTCTATGACTTTGACGTCACTGGCCCGGTATTTCGCATAACCTACATAGGACACTTCTACCTCATAGGCGCCCGG
>JAGQXQ010000300.1:13174-28419 GCA_020436535.1 Phaeodactylibacter sp. | reverse complement strand
GTATTGTTGAACGGTTTGATCTGATAGTCTTCTACCACCCATTGTTGAGCGGTCGTGCCCAAACAATCCCACAATTCCAGCCAGGCTCCCTCGCCCATCCATCCGTCTTTGGTGTGGATACACTTATCGCTTGAGCTATGGGCTAGTTGAAGGGCACTGATATTGCGAGGGTAATCGGTAAATTCATAATTGATATAGCCATCCTGAGGATAATCGGTAATGCCCCGATCTTCCTTTAAGCCATCCGTTATCCATGCGTTGTTGACATAGCTGCCACCACCACCACCACCTCGGCTATCATCACCACCGCCACCACCTGAATAACCGCCGCCGCCACCGCCGCTTAGATCAGGTTTGCCACCGAACATAACTTCTTTATTCCCGTAACCACCGTTTCCAAAGCCAAAACTTCCTCCTTGATCCCATAAGAATCCCAGCGGAATACCGTTGGGCATGCTGACCTTATAACCGCCACCGCCGGAACCAACTTCCGAACCGCCGCCGTTTCCATCCGTTCCTCCGTTATCACTTACAGCATTCCCGGAGCCAAAACCCTCCGCATCACATAGACCACCCGAGCCATCTTCCCAAAAGTTGCCCTCGCGTCCATGTTCACGATCCCCTGCACCGCCACCGCCACCGGCTACCATCAGCAGGTGCCAGCTTGTTCCCATTTTGCAGGCCACGGCTGTTCCTCCTCCTCCGTCCCCGTAGTTCTCTCTGGATTTTCCGACCTGGCCCGGAATAAACCGGATAACCGACCCTACAGGTACCTGATTTGGTCCATCGCCAATGGTTAAGTAACCGCTCACTTTTGCCCCCCTTCCACCTGAGTGGGGACGGTAAGTACTTTGACCACCATCCGCGCCGAAGGCTTCCAGATACAAATAGTCTCTTCCCGATTGTACGGTCATATCCATATACTGAGGATTTCGAACAGCCCTATATTTAATCGTTGTTGGTTGAGCATCCAGCCCGATAGGGTATAGTAAGGCTGTGATCAATAGGAGGATAGGAAATTTGATTTTTTGCTTTTTCATGATTAAGATTTTAGTAGGCAGTGGTCAGTAATCAGTTGTTGGAAAGCGACTGTATACTGATCACTGACTACTTAATTACTGGATGTAAAACTGCTGGGCTTTACTCCCATTGCAATCCCACAATTTGGCATTGGCCGCATTGGCCGTACTGCCGTCCTGGATATGAATACATTTATTTACATTCATGCGTGAACGGATGCTGTTGGTCAGCCCGTCGTAGATCCACTGTTGATTGGCATTTCCGTTGCAGGTATACAGGATCACATTAGTGCCGTTGCTGGAACTTGCGCCCTCCGCATCGATACACTTATTGGTATTCCCGTTAGCCTTGATCTCCGAGCCGGAGAAATACCATTGCTGTGCGACGGTGCTCATACAATCCCATAATTCTACATTGGCCAGATTGACCGGATCACCGTCTTTAATATGGAGGCACTTATCGGTATTCATGACAGAGTGGATGGTTTGCGCCCCTACGTCCGTGGAACTGTTATTGGCGCCGTCCACGGCCCATTGCTGATTCGATTTGTAATCGTCATAGGTGCACTTCCACAATTGAATATTGGTGCCGTCGGTCGTATTGCCATTGACCAGATCTACGCAATAATCCGGGTTGTGTACCGATCTGATACGTTTGTTTACCCCGTCGTAGATCCATTTTTGGGCGTTTGTTCCTGTGTTGCAGCTCCACACTTCTACATTGGCCCCATTTTTAGCGGTGCTTCCCTGTATTTCCAGGCATTGACCCGGATTTCTCAGGAACTTGATCATTTGCCCGTCAAAGATCCAGCTCTGCGTGGCGCTACCCTGACAAACAAACAGCTGCACGTTGGAGCCGGAGTGCACAGGGGCATCCTGCACATCGATACATTTGGAGGTATTCCTGGCAAAATGAATGAGATTGTATACTACCGCGGTGTTGGTAAATTCGTATTGAGCATAGCCATTCGCCGGGCCGGTGGTCCTGCCCCGGCTATAGGACCCGATATCTCCGATATTCATACTTTCGTTCACAAAACTGGTACCGCCCGTGGAACTATGATCATTCGTAGCATCCCCGGATAAACCGCCGGTGAAACCACCGCCGCCGCCACTGAAGTCTCTTTCAGGATTATCAGCATAACCGGTACCGCCCGGTCCAAATCCCCAGCCCCCAGTCACCCAGTCGCCGAGACCGTTATCAGAGTCATAGGCGGAAGCTCCGGTTGGTTCACCTTGATTAGGGCCATTCCGCCAGCCGACATATTTAGAGAAATCCTGAGAATTAGGGCTCTTATTGTCATCACTGTTAGAAGACAGGTAGGCGCTTCCCCCGGCCATATCACCAGCAGTAGCACTCCTATTAGTATGGCCGGAGCCTTCCGTGCCCCGGACGTAGGCTTTTCCCGCTCCTCCTTCAAAAAATGAAGAACAGCAATCGCTCGAGGAGCCGCCCCCTCCTCCGGCCACCACCAGTAGTTTCCAGGCTCCGTTCGGCGCCCGGTAGGCGATGCCAGTTCCACCGCCGCCACCGGCGCCGCTGGTTGCCCCGTCTTCCCTTCCTGTCCCTGCTTTTCCAACGATGAAGCGGATCGTGGAGCCGGGTGCGATCTCATTGCCGGCGGTACCAATTTTGAATGTCGCCTGCACCAGGGCCCCTTTACCGCTGGCTACATTTTTCCCGGCTTTTCGCAGGGAGGCGCTCTGCGCTCTTTTTCTGCCTCCGTCTCCGCCCACTGCCGTCAGCTTAATGTAGGACCTCTGAATGGTGGTGGGTACGGTAATGTCCTGGTAGTGGCCGGAATAATTAATGCTCTGCTCCTGTGCGCTTGAGAGTTGTAGGCTAAGTACGCACAGCCAAACGGGCAGCATTGTTTTTTGAAACAGGAGATTAAAATGGCTGATATGCTTTTTCATGATTAAGATTTTAGTAGGCAGTGGTCAGTAATCAGTGGTCAGTGGCTGGAAACCGACTGACTACTGACCACTTGAATTTAGTATTCGATCTCAAATTCCTGGGCCACCGTACCCATGCAATTCCAAAGTTCCACATTCGCCCCATTGGCCGAACTGCCTTCTTTGATATGGATACACTTATCCGGAGTCCTGACGGAGCGAATACCCTTGGTGAAGCCATCGTACACCCACTCTTGGCGATAGCCGCCATTGCAGTCCTCCAGGAAAATATTAGCGCCGTTGGTGGCATCCCCTACCGGTAAGGTCAGGCACTTGTCACGATCTCCGTTGAATTTGATGTAGGTACTTTCGAAATACCACTGCTGCGCCTTCGTGCCCAGGCAGTCCACCAATTCTACATTGGCGCCATTATCTGTACTTCCCTCTTTGGTGTGAAAACACTTATCGGTGGCGTAGGCCGGGCTGATGGTATGTATCCGATCGGAGGTGGGGCTGGTGCGAGTACCGTCAAAAAGCCATTGCTGATCCGCTGTGACCGCACAATCCATAAGTTGGATTTTCGTACCGTTGGCGATTGTTTTTTTGCCCAGAGACAGGCATTTTTTGAAATTCTTTCTGGAGCGGAACAGGCCCGTTACCCCATCGTAAACCCATTGTTGGTGCTCGTCGCCGTGGCAATTCCATAACAGGAGTTGCGAACCGCTCGTTTCACTCGCGTTTTCGATGGTGACACATCGGTCCGTATTGTTGAACGGTTTGATCTGATCGCCTTGTACCACCCATTGTTGAGCGGTCGTGCCCAAGCAATCCCACAATTCCAGCCAGGCTCCCTCGCCCATCCATCCGTCTTTGGTGTGGATACACTTATCGCTTGAGCTATGGACCAGACGAAGAGTGCCAATAAGGCCAAGACTGTATTTCACATATCCGTTTTGGGGTGAATCGGTAGAACCGCTTACTTCTATGGCACTTCCGTTTTTATTATAACTATCAGAGATGTAGCTGCCGCCACCGCCGCCGCCGTGGTCATCGCCGCCACCACCGCCCGAGTAGCCGCCGCCGCCACCGCCGCCTTGATTACCAGAGCCACCGCCGCCGAAGCCCCAACCGCCATGCAGCACACAACTTGCGCCTGCCCCGCCGGTCGGATAACCGGCTTCAGCTGCCGGATGGTCCCAATTGCTGTCGTTAACAACCGCATCATCGGTAGTAGGCGTAGCGTTCTTCTTGGCGGCAGCGCCGCCACTGGAATTCCCCGTTGACCCGCCCGGATTGAGCGTACTACCCCCGTTATAGAGGCTTTCCCCGCCTGCGGTATTACCGGCGGTGCCGTTTTCGTCGTCATTGCCGGCCCTTCCCGTTCCGTGCGACCCGCCACCGCCGCCACCACCGGCTACCAACAGGATGATGCTTTTCTCCCAGTCGGTCTCACCGGGAGGCAGCAGCAATACACCGCTGCCACCGCCACCACCGGCGCCGATGCAGCAGCCGGCCGATGCGCTATTACTGCGCCCCTGTTTGCCAGGAATTAAGCGCAGTTTCGAGCCCGGTTTGATCTCGTTGGAAGCAGTGCCTAGCTTGAAATGAGCCCGGACGGTAGCCCCTGCCCCACCATCATGACGGTTCGAAGTACCGCCATCTCCGCCATTTACCTCCAAATACAGATAAGAGGCCGTTGTATTGTCGGGGATCTGAATATCGGTATATTGCTCGTTTGACTTATAGGTAAAGACCTCGCCGTTATCGGGGATGACCGTTTGGGCGCTTAGTGTATGGTTAAGCAACAATATGATACTGCAAAGAAAAAATATTGTTTTAAAGATTGCCTTCAAGGCATTAGATAGATTATTCATGATTAAAAGGAATTTAGCAATCAGTGTTCAGTAATCAGTGGCTGGAAACCGACTGACTAATGATCACTGACTACTGACAACTTGAATTAATTAATTGATCTCAAACTGTTGAGCCGCCGTGCCCAGGCAATTCCATAATTCTACATTGGCTCCATTGGCTGAACTGCCTTCTTTGATATGGATACACTTGCCCGGTGTTCGGACAGAGCGGATGCTCCGGTTAAAACCATCGTACACCCACTGCTGGCGGTAGCCGCCATTACAATCCTCCAGGAAAATATTGGTGCCGTTGGTAGATTCTCCCGCCGGCAAGGTCAGGCACTTGTCGCGATCTCCGTTGAATTTGATGTACGTACTACTGAAATACCACTGCTGGGCCTTCGTGCCCAGGCAGTCCCCCAGTTCTACATTCGCTCCATTATCCGTACTCCCCTCCTTGGTATGGAAACATTTTTCGGGGACATAGCCCGGGCTAATGGTATGCACCCGAGCGGTGGTGGGGCTGGTGGGAGTGCCATCAAAAAGCCATTGTTGAGCCGCAGTGACCGCACAATCAGTCAATTGAATTACTGTACCGTTGGCTATGGAAGGTTTGCCCAGCGCCAAACATTTCTTGAAGTCCATTTTGGAGCGGAACAGGCCCGTGACCCCATCGTAGATCCATTGTTGGTTGGTGTCGTCATTGCAATCCCATAGCAGGATTTGCGTACCGTTCGTTTTGCTGGCGTCCTCTATGGTGACACACCGTTCCCGATTGTTTATCGGTTTGATCTGATACCCGTCTACCATCCATTGTTGGGCGGTGGTTCCCATGCAGTCCCACAATTCCAGCCAGGCCCCTTCACCCATCCATCCGTCTTTGGTATGGATACATTTATCGCTTGAGCTATGGGCTAGTTGAAGGGCACTAATTTTACGGGGGTAATCGGTAAATTCGTAATTGACATACCCCTGGTGGGGGTGAGTGGTAGTGCCGCGATCTTCTTTTAGGCCATCCGTTATCCAGGCCTCGTTAACATAACTGCCACCGCCACCGCCGCCGCCACGCTCACCGCCGCCACCGCCACCGGAATAGCCGCCGCCACCGCCGCCGCCGCCATCGGAAGTATTATCAGGACCATAATTACCATAACCACCGTTTCCGAAGCCAAAACTACCTCCTTGATCCCATAAGAATCCCAGTGGTATTCCATTGGGCATACTGACTTTATATCCACCACCGCCGGAAGCATCTCCGGCATTTCCACTGTTACCGTTTTCTCCGCCATTATTTAATTTACTTCCGTCGGAATGTAACCCATTCGAGCCATCTTCCCAGAAGTTGCCTTCACGTCCGGCGTTTTCATCGCTTGCGCCGCCGCCTCCACCGGCTACCAGCAGCAGGTGCCAGCTTGATCCCACTTTGCAGGACACCGCCGTGCCACCTCCTCCTTCACCACCCCCTGCATTGTTACTTCTGCCCGCCTGACCCGGGATCAATCGAATAATAGAACCTACGGGTACCTGACTTGGCTCATTGCCGATGGTCACGTGTCCACTTACTTTGGCGCCGACCCCACCTCCATGGTGATCAAATCTTCTTCCGCCATCCGCACCAAAGGACTCCAGGTACAAATAATCTGTTCCCGCTTGCACGGTGATATCTACATACTTGGGATGCCGGGAATCCTCATATTCTACGGTCATTCGTTGAGCATCCAGCCCGATAGGGTACAGCAAGGCTGTGATCAGGAGGAGGAGAAGAGTCTTTACCATCATAGGAAATTTAATTTTTTGCTTGTTCATGATTAAACGTTTTAGTAGACGACTGTTAAGGATTGGGTTCCAATACGACGGCGAAATTCTCTTGGGCACATCTGAAAAGTTTTGGAAAAAACACGACTGAAATAGTGACTGTCCTTAAATCCCACTTCGTAAGCCACTTCAGAAATATTGAGATCGGTGTCCAACAGCAAAGCTTTCGCTTTTCGCAGCCGGATCATGCGGATAAATCTGGAAGTGGAGAGTCCGGTCCACTTTGCTAATTTCTTGTGGATTTGCGTTCTGCTGGCTCCGAAATCCCGGCATAAACGGCTTATATCATAAGTTTCATCGCTGATGTGTTTTTCAATCAGTTCCCTCAGCCTGACCACAAAGTGATCTCTTCGGTTGAAACCCGGATATAAATCCATACACCGCGTGGTAACCGTCGCGCTCGAGCTAGCTGGAAATGACTCTTGCTCTCCCGGATAAGCTGGACGAAGGCCCGTATTAAGATCTACGTTCATGATGGCCTTCAGCGCCGTATTTTCTCTTCTTTTAGAAGTGTGTTGATAGGGTAACGTATTCATATTATTTATTTTGGTTCTCTGACAATTTCGGCGGATAAAGGCAGGCTAAAATTGTCAGAGAAGGTTTACTTTAAGCCTTCCTGATAAGTGCTGTCTGTAGCAGAATGCCTGGTTATCGAAAAGCTTATGAGGAAATACTTTTAATAATGGCACTACAAAGTTGGCTGCAATAGAAAAGGCATGCATTCACTATTGTTTTTAATGCTTGTCGCCATGTTTAAAGGTTACCACTATTGTCTTTTTTTTTGTACAAATGTTTTGCAATAAATATGCATGTGCTTACCATACAGTGCTTTACGCATTTAAAAATTACACCCCATTACAATAGGCACATTATTGGTTTTTTAACAAAATGGGCGGCCTAAAACCAGGATGTCGGTACATTTTTTTATACTTATGTCCAGCCATGAGACAATAGTGTTAAAAATTCGGGCAGAACGAATCATTGATCAGGGTGAGATACGCTCAGGACGGATTTCTTCCCATTGTTTTATATATTTGTAAAGAGGATTTTTTGATCCGTTTCATTTTTGAAAATCAACAAATTACCAAACCAGTCGCTTTGTGAATTTTCTTGGATATAAGTGATGAGAAATAAATAACATAACCCAATATGCTTCATCTTTTTCCACCATACGTCGTTACTTCCTCGTTGCGTAGCACCACTATGCGCCTCCAAAAAGCCTCGTCTGGTGAAAAAATATTTTGCCTATTGGCTCACCTTATTTATGTCTCATCACTAATGGTTTGATTTCCAAGTTTCAACCAATGACTATCGCCCGTTCAGATGAGCTTACAATCCAAAGCTGACGATTGGCCCGTCTCTTTTCCTAAGGCCTGCCTCCTGTTTATCGCCTGGCTGTGTGGGGGAATACAGCCTTTTGTGTATGCCCAGGAAGAGATTCGTTTTGAAACTTTAACCCAGGCAAACGGCCTGGCCAGCAACTATACCTTGTGTATACTCCAGGATTATCAGGGATTCTTATGGGTGGGTACCGAAAACGGGCTCAACCGTTTTGACGGCCGTAATTTTTTGGAATTCCGCTTTGATCCGGAAGATCCACAAACGCTGTGCGACAATTGGATCGCCACCATTTATGAAGATCATCGACAGCGGCTTTGGGTAGGCACCCTCGACGGCCTTAATCTCCTAAACCGGAAATCCGGCAAATTTGAACGTATCTCCTGCTATGACGAAGCGGGTAAATCACTCCTGGTTTCCCCCATCAGCCTTTATGAGGATAGCTCACAACAGTTGTGGATCACCACCAGGAATGACGGCTTGCTCCGCTTATCGGGAAATGAGCAAAACAAGGATATCCGGGCGGAAGTATTTGCCTATGGCATGCCCGATTCAACCGCTTCGCCTTCCCCCAGATTAAGATCGGTTATCCACGCTACGGAAGGAAAGTTGTGGATCAGCACGAATCTTGGTATTGATCGGCTAGATATAGAGACAAAAAACATCTATCGCATTCCCTTTCCGGGCCCCCCTCAGCTCGGTCTAGGCGACATTGAAACCTTTCAGGGCGTTTTCGACGGAAAGGACCGCATTATCATTCGCAGAGGAAAAGAGCTATTTTATATCCTCCCCTCTATGGAAGAGCCACAATTGCAGCCCCTTAAAGTCAATTTCGAACAGCTGCCAGATAAGTCAAGCCTGGCAGGGGGGAGTTTTCGCATAAAGACGGACGAACCGGGAACAATAATCCTGTCTGTCGGATTGGACATCTATCAGATCGATCTCGACTCCGGCGATATTTATCCTCTAACCGGCACTCCGGGCAGTGCCGAAGTTCACAGGACGCTTCCAATATCCTCCTTTTTTGTGGACCGAAAAGGCAACCACTGGTTCACCAGTTTTGGAGAAGGCATTTTCCTGGGGGGCAAAGCCGAGCAGGCATTCCGATTTTACCAGCATGATCCCACTGATCCAGCAACCCTGTCAGACGGGCCCGTACGAACGGCGGCTATGGATGATGAGGGAAAACTGTGGATCGGGGTCTTTGATTCCGGCCTGGATCAATTCAATTACGACCAGCATCACCGGTTGCGAAAGGTCCGGACTATCCAAAGTGTGCCGAGGCAAACCAATGGATTGACCGGTGACCGTGTAGTCAAAATCGCGAAAGATCAAGAAGGAGCACTTTGGATCGCTACGCTAGAGGGCGGGGTAAACAAATTCAATCCGCTGGATAATTCCTTTCAAGCCTTTACCGATGACCCCACCCAGTCGGCTTCCCATTCCCTAAGTAGTAACCGCGTTTGGGATCTGGCCCTGGACCGGAATGGCCGCATCTGGGCCGGGACCTGGGCTGATGGACTGAACCGCATAGATCCGGCCAGTGGGGTCATAAAACAATACCGGGAAAAAACGGATAGTAGCCGGTCGCCTTGTAGTGATCAGATCAGGAGCCTGTATTTGGATAAAGACGATATCCTCTGGATCGGTACACTGTATGGCCTTAGCCGGATGGACATTAAAACTGAGGCCTTTACTCATTTTTTTCACGATCCTAAGGACCTTTCTTCTCTTTCCAACGGCCTCATCTGGTGCATCTTCAGAGACCGGGAAGACAAGCTTTGGGTTGGCACCAGCGTAGGCCTGAACCAATACGATCCGGCTACCAATAGCTTTAAACGATATTATGAAAAGGACGGCTTACCCAGCAACCGGATTTATGGATTGCTGGAAGACGGGGAGGGTAGGCTGTGGGTCAGTACGGATAACGGACTCGCCCGAAAAACGCATCCTTCATCGCCAACAGCCTTTCGGGCTTTTAAGGCCAAAGACGGGCTGGGCTCGACGGGCTTTTTACCTAGAGCTCATTTTCTAAATGAGCAAAACGGGCAGTTGTATTTCGGGAGTACGGACGGTCTGCTGGTGGTGGATCCCGGCCTGCTTCATGGCAACAAGCCTACCTTTCAGTTTGCTCTGCATGCTTTTTCCACCTTAGATCCCGGGGCCCGGCAGGGCAAGCCTGTTGTCAATTATTTTATCGACAGCCACGATGAGCCGATCGTCCTGACACACCGGGACCAGCTGCTGGATCTCACACTTGCTGATTTGAGCTGGAACAGTAAAGCCACCTCCAGCTACGAATACCAACTTACCGGCTTTAACCAGCAATGGCTGGCATTGGGGGAAGATATGAAGATGAGATTTACCAATCTTGCGCCAGGTGATTACACCCTTTGGGTTAGAGGCATAGGTTTGGATAATGTACCTTCCGATCCGGTCCAGCTTTTAGCGATTACCGTACTGCCTCCCTGGTGGAAAAGCTGGTGGGCTTATGCCTTGTATCTGCTTACCATCTTCGGCCTTTTTTTTGGATCGTACCGGTTTCTGCTTAATCGGCATTTGCAAAAAATGGAGGTCGATAATCTACGCATGCTGAATGAACTGAAAAACAAGCTTTACACCAACATTACCCATGAATTCCGAACCCCTTTAACCATTATCAACGGCATGATCGAACAAGTGTCAGGGCACGATAAGGTTAAACAGCTCATCAAACGAAATAGCACCAGTTTGCTCCAACTGGTCAATCAGATACTGGATTTGCGAAAAATAGAAATGGGCAAGTTGAAAATTGAGTTGGTCCGGGGAGATATCGTTTTGTATCTGCAATATGTCCTCTCCTCCTTTGAAGCTTTGGCGGGGCTAAAGGGGATACAGCTTCATTTCTTACCCAATGAATCAGAAGTGTGGATGGACTTCGACCGGGAAAGATTGCTTCGCGTCATTTCTAATTTGTTATCCAACGCCATAAAATTTACGCCGGAAAAGGGTAATATCTACCTCGCTTTGGAAATAATAAGCGCCGCAGAAGCTATCGATTCAGATCAGAAAATCCTACAGATACAGGTAACTGATACGGGTATGGGCATTCCCGAGGATCAGCAAGCGCATATTTTTGAACGCTTTTATCAAGTTGAAAACACCACGGAAAACGATCCGGGAGGGGCTCAAATGCAGATGCCCTACCTGGGAGCAGGCGGCGGTACCGGAATTGGGCTGGCTCTGATCAAAGAACTGATTAGTTTAATGAACGGAGAAATACAGGTGAATAGTCAATTAGGTATTGGAACGACCTTCACCATCCATCTGCCCATCCAACAGCAAGCGGTTAAAATTGACATCCATAAAGCTATGTTGGACGATCTGGATATGCAAATCTCAAATCAAATAAATCCGGAAGAAACCGAGACTACTTTGACCTCTACGGTAGGTAAGGCCAATAGCGAAAACCCCAGTTTATTGATCGTTGAGGATAATCTGGATGTGATGCAATACCTCATTTCCCTGCTAGAAGATAAGTACGAACTTTTACAGGCCTACGATGGACAGGAAGGCATTAATCTGGCTTTGGAACAGATCCCTGACCTGATCGTCAGCGATGTGATGATGCCGGTCAAAAATGGGTATGAACTTTGTGCCACCCTAAAACAGGATGAGCGCACCAGTCATATACCCATTGTACTGCTTACGGCCAAAACCGGTATTGAATCACGAATCCAGGGTTTCGAACAAGGAGCTGACGCTTACCTGGCCAAACCTTTTAATCAGCGCGAATTGTTTATTCGGTTGGAAAAACTGGTAGAATTGCGCAACCAGCTTAGAACCCGTTATCAAAACCTGGTGCCTCATGCGCCGTCTGAAGTACGGGCATTTCAGCAACAGGATGCCTTTATGGCTAAACTCCGAAAGGTGGTGGAAAGTAAAATGGAAGACTCCCGATTCGGCCCCAGCCAACTCTGCGACGAAATCGATATCAGCCGGTCACAACTCCACCTGAAACTTAAGGCGCTTACGAACAGATCTGCTTCCAGTTTTATCCGCAGTATCCGATTGCAAAAAGCCAAAACTTTACTTCAGAGCACGGAGCTGAGCGTCAGCCAGGTGGCCGAAAAAGCAGGTTTCAATAATCTCAGCTATTTTTCTAAAAAATTTACGGATGAGTTTGGCATCAATCCAAAAAAGGTTAGTGGCGGTAATCTGTGATAATTAAGCTTGGCTTTAGCCAAGCTAAAAGCATGTCACTGCTCCGGTCAATTCTTCAAAAACGCTCTGGGAGCAGCAGCGAATTCCTCCTTGAAAGCAGTAGCAAAATAGGAAGGATTCTTAAAGCCGACTTCATACGCGATCTGGGTCACATTCAATTCACCTTTTTCCAGGAGTGTTTTTGCTTTGTGTAAGCGAATTCTGCGAATGAACACCGATGGGGATTGACCGGTTAGCGCACTTACTTTTCGGTGTAAATGTTTGCGGCTCATAAACAGTTCTTTACTTACCTGTTCGATGCTGAGCTCCGAATCATCGAGTTTGGATTCGATCAGCGATCGCAGTTTTTGGATAAAGGTATCCTCCACCGTAGCTTGCAGCAGCGGCTGTGTTTTTGGGAGCGGCTCCAAAGAACTATACCGGGCCTGTAGTTGCTGTCGGAGTTGATGCAATTTTTCCAGGCGAATAAATAATTCTTCCTGGTCAAAAGGTTTGGAGAGGTAGGCATCAGCACCCATTTTTAAACCGGCCAACCTGGAGTCATGGTCAGCCTTGGCGGTCAATAAGACAATGGGAATATGACTGGTCCGTTCGTCCGTTTTCAGTTCACGACAGACCTCATAGCCATCTTTTTTCGGCATCATGACGTCACTGATAATGAGATCAGGGATCACTTGCTGCGCCACCTCGATCCCTTCTTCTCCATCTTTGGCGATCAGTAATTCATAGCTTTCTTCGAGGCAGGCTTTGAGGTATTCAACAACATCTGGATTGTCTTCAATAATTAACAGGGATGGTAGATTAGCGGTAACCGATCCAACGGATGATCCGATAACCGCTTCGTTTTTTTTTCACTGATTGCTGCCGGTTCAACACCCGTTCTTCTTTGGTGTTTTCCAGCAGCTTTTCTGTACGGGTAATTGGTAAAACCACGGTGAAAACAGTACCTTTTTCAACTTCACTTTGAACGCTGATCGTCCCGTTCATTAATTGGAGTAATTCTCTAACCAGCGACAACCCGATACCGGTCCCTCCTGCATGGCGCGCAGCCGGATCATCGATTTGATAAAAGCGATCGAATATGTGAGGAAGTTTATCAGCAGATATGCCCACACCGGAATCTATGATGGTCAAAACCAGCCGCTCTTCGGCAGCCCCGTAAGCTCCCGCCCGATGGTGTTGAGCATTCACTTCCACCCAGCCACCGTTTTCGGTATATTTGATCGCATTCGACAACAGATTGACCATGACACCGGTAAACTTTTCAGGGTCAAAATCCATCATCAACTTTTCCACATTTGAAGTGCAGCGAAGGCCAATGGCTTTTCCTTCCGCCAGGGAGTGGAGCGACTCGATGATGTAGTTTAGATGGCGGATGATGTCGGACTGCACCGGATGAAGCTTAAGTTTTTGGGCTTCTAACTTGTGCAGATCAAGGATCTTGTTGACTAAATTCAGCAGATTGCTCGAGTTGCGTTCAATCAGCGCAGTGCCCTTAGGCGCCCTCCGGGATATTGGTGTAATCTTTCCTGGTTTCCCTGGACCAGCCCGGCCAATCCCGGTCAAAACCTTCCAGGAAGACCTGGTATTGATTAGAGGCAAGATCATCAAAGCTGGGTGCTGCATATTCAAAGCGGAGTGCATTGGCGGCGTATGAGAGCGTTACGGACGCTTCTGATAGATCATTTTGGTATCCCCAAAAAAGGATGGAATCCTCCAGAGCGGTCACTTTTCGTATCCGGGCCGTAAAAGGCTGGGAATAATCCTTTTTTAAAGAACGATCATAGCGAAACAAACCCTCGTTTCCCGCCAGCCAGATAATATCGGGGCTTTCCGGATCCGGATAAAACTGGGACAGCTCCCGGATATCCTCTAAACGTCGAAAGTTGTTTTCATCAAGTGCATAGTTATTATCCGGTTTTCGTTGCAGGTAACCGACCCTGGGTTGGTCCAGGCTACTGAATACCCATATCCCCCGGCCGGGATCTTCCTGTAAATGATAGACTGCTCAACTGGTATCCGCCAATAATGCTCCATAAGTACTATCGGGTACAAAAATGCCCTTCCCCGGTTCAAAACGCCTTAATCCGGCCAGGGTAGCAAATTTCGGTTTATCGTCAATAGTGAATACCATGGCCTGCCCGGCGGCAACGCCCTCCGGCGGGCCATAGCTACGTACTTCGGCCACGAGCGTGGAGTCTTCAATTGCTATTCCATTGTTGAGGGCCTCCAACAGTTTCCTTTCCAGGTCGATTTTCAAAATTCCCTGGTATTGAGTACCCGCCCAGATCGTACCGGGAGCTTCTTCTGCGAGGCTCAGGATTCCTTCACTGGTATGCTGCAAGATTCCGGCAAACTTCCACGCTCCGGCGGATCTTTGCAGAATGGCCAATCCATTTTCCAAACCAACAAAAACGAGATTGGGGAAATAGGAGAAGGCCATTAGTTCAAAAGGGGTGGAGCGTCCTTGTTCGTATAGCGTAACGATACCGTTTTCGTCGAGAAGATAGAGCCCGAAGTGATTAGCGATCAGCAAGCCTTCCGGGGTGGAAAGCAAATCCCAGGTCTGGCCTTCAATGTTTTCCTGTTTTACAAATAGTGGACTGATTGCTTTACCCCCAGCGTTAACCCTTACGAAAAGCCCCTGATCTCCACCCATGTACAATTTGCCCTGGTGGCGTAAGACAGCCATTATAGCCCCGTTGATGCCCCGTGCTTCCTGAAAGCGGGTGAAGGGGCCAGGCATTTCCATACGCGTAATCCCATTACCTAGGGCAAGCCATAGTCCTCCTT
Source organism: Phaeodactylibacter sp. (assembly GCA_020436535.1). Lineage (GTDB taxonomy): Bacteria > Bacteroidota > Bacteroidia > Chitinophagales > Saprospiraceae > JACJXW01. The sequence goes on along the minus strand of JAGQXQ010000300.1, from coordinate 13,502 downwards.
CCCGGTCGGTTTGTGCGTTTAACACCAAAGCATCATGCACACCGGAGCTTTCATCCAGCACGCGCAATAGGCTCCCCTGCTTGCTGATAATGGCAATTTCCCCTTCCAGGGTGCAAAGCACCAGGTTGCCGTCTGCCATTTCAGTGGCTGTGCATAAAGTCTTATCGGATAAAAAGGCGATTAAGGCAGGTTTTCAAAGGGTAGTTTGTACACTAGTACACTGTAAACTAAGTAGCGTCCGGTTTTGGCAGTGCCTTTTTATAGAATACTTCGTTGCTCGATCAGTCAGGTAGCTATGGCTACCTTCCTTCCTCGCGCCTTGTCTTCC
>JAGQXQ010000300.1:0-13151 GCA_020436535.1 Phaeodactylibacter sp. | reverse complement strand
GAACTTAATTTACAGTGTACTAGTATCGCGACGGATCGGCAGTGCTATCTGAAATGTAGCCCCTTCCGATGCTCTACTGAACACGGAGACCTGCCCGCCCATCAATTCGAGCAGCTCCTTGACCAGTGCCAGGCCTATGCCGGTTCCGTCTGCCGAACGGGTTGAAGAACCATCTCCTTGGTAAAACCGGTTAAAAATAAAGCTTAGTTGGCCTTCGGGAATACCTACACCGGTATCTTTTACCGTTAGCAGTAGCCAGTCGGCCTGTTCAGGAGAACCTACGGGTGAACCAATGAAGTCGGAAGATTTAGCGCCTTGTAACTTTACCCAGATCTTACCACCGGGCTTATTGAATTTTATAGCATTTGACAAGAGGTTGGACAGCACCCTTTGCAGCTTTCTCGGATCGTAATCCATCTTTAGCTCTGATAACTCATCTAAAATGCTCAATTGTATATTTTTTCGTTCCGCCAGATTATAGAAAGGTTCGATCACCTGATACAAGTAGCTGACAATATTATCCTGGACCAGATTTAATTTCAACGAACCATCGTCCAATTCGGTCAGTTCCAGGATTTGGTTGACCATATCGAGCAGATGAGCGCTGTTGCGTTTGATTAATTGGATTCCCCGGATTAGCCAGCGGTCAGGTTTCGCCACGATTTGATCGGACATACCGTCAATCACCATCAAAGGAGTCCGGAATTCATGAGAAATATTGGTAAGAAACTGGGATTTCATCCGGCCGACCTGACACAGTTGCTCGTTCATTAATTCCAATTCCCGTGCTTTCGCCGCCTGCCGGATGACCTTCAATTCCCGGATCGCTTTTTGGATAGTGGCTTTCAGATCGGTAAAATCAATGGGTTTAATGACGAAATCAAAGGCCCCCAGGTTCATGGCAGTCCGGATTTTGGGCATATCATCATTCGCCAAAATAATTACTGTGATGAGCTGCTGTTTGTCTTTCCGAAGATAAGACAACAGTGTGAGGCCGTCCATGACTGGCATATTGATATCGATGAGAACAATGTCTATCTCCTTATTGACTTCCAAAAGAGCTAGAGCTTCCTGGCCGTTACCTGCAAAAACAAACGAATAAGATCCGTTTTTGACCTCTTGACGAAGGCGTTGGCGGATTAACTTTTCAAAGCTTACTTCATCCTCAACCACTAAGATTGTAATTGTGTTATTCATTTCGATCGCTAATATTTTCACATTGCCGGCCATGCCAAAGATGGCCTTCCTCCAAAAATGGGGCAATCTGTGAAAACATTTGTGCACTTATGTTCACAATTCGTGGATTATTGATTCTTCACGAACTTACGGATACTCTAATAAAATGCAAACAGTTGCTCAGTTTCGAAAAGTGCTCGGTGGAGCACCGAACTCCTCGGAAAAAGCCCGGCTGAAATACTTAGGATCGTTAAAGCCGCTGTCATAGGCAATTTCGGAAATGGTTCTGGAGGCATCGCCCAGCATGCTTTTGGCCTGCTGGAGGCGAACGGCCCGGATGAAGAGGGCCGGTGATCTGTCGGCCAGGGCAGAGAGCTTTCGATGAACAACCGAATAACTCATACCCAATCCGTGGCAGAAGTGCTGCACGGAGAAAGTGCTGTCGTTCAGGTGATCTACTACCAGTTGCCTGGCTTTTTGCACAAAGGCATCCTCGAGGGAGAAATTATAGGCTGCCTCTTCGGTGTTTTTTGTTGTGCTGATTTCGAGGCTGGCATAACGTTCACGCAGGGCAGCACGTAGTTGCAGGAGTTGCATCAATACTGCCCCCAATTCTTTTTTGTCGAAGGGTTTACCCAGATAGGCATCAGCTCCGCGCCTGAGTCCGGCAATGCGATTGTCAACATCTACTTTTGCAGTGAGCAATACGATGGGGATATGGCTGGTGCGCTCGTCCGTTTTCAGGGCCTCACACAATTCGAAGCCGTCTTTTTCAGGCATCATCACATCACTGATAATAATATCGGGAATCTGGTCCAGTGCTTTTTCAATACCCTCCCGGCCATTGCGGGCGATGATGGGCTGGTATTGATTGCCAAGGCAATGCAGCAGATGCAGGATGACATCTTCGTTGTCTTCCACGATCAACAGCGATGGCAACTGCTCATCACTTATGGCCGGGACTACAGTAGTTGCGGCTACGCTTGCGTCTGTGGCGCTGTCAAGCGTGAGTTTAGCATCTACACTGGATGGCGTTGCCAGTTCAGATAGTGGAGCGTTGTTCCGGATCGGTAAATGCAGCGTAAAAGTAGTACCTCTGCCCACTTCGCTTTCCACCCGGATCTTTCCGTGCATGAGCAGTACAAGTTCATTGACCAATGACAGGCCTACGCCGGTGCCAAGCTCCCCCGAAGGAGGGAGAGGAGACGGTGAGGGGCCCTGGTAAAAGCGATCAAAGATAAAGGGCAGCTGATCGGCTGAAATCCCACAGCCCGTATCGCTGATTTTGATCTCAAGCTGCGGGCCCGGGCCGGAAGCTTCCGATACGGATACACTCACCAGCCCCCCGGAAGCAGTATGTTTGATTGCATTGGAAAGTAAATTGGAAAGAATGCGAAGGAGCTTGTCAACATCATAATCCATGTACAGGCTTTGTACTGCCGGCTGAAAATGAAGTTGAATGCCTGCCGATTCGGCCAGAAAACGGAAAGAATCGACTATGTAGTTGCACAAAGAGAGCACATCTGCCTGGATAAACTGCAATTGCATTCTCCCGGCTTCCAGCTTCCTAAGGTCCAATATCTGATTAACCAGGTCGAGTAAACGGCGGCTATTGCGCTGGATCATTTCAATACCTGCTCTTCCCCATTTGAATGGATCTTCGTGCAACTGGCCGGCTACTCCGGTAATTATGGTAAGCGGCGTACGCAACTCGTGTGAAATATTGGTGAAGAAGTGAGATTTTAACTGGTCCAGTTCCTGTAATTTTTCATTCCTAAGGGTTAATTCCCGAGCCTGTTCGGCATTTTTAATCAGTTCGGCTTCTTCCAGCGTTTTAAGAATGGTAATTTTCAGGTCGCCGAAATCGATAGGTTTGGTGACGAAGTCGAAAGCGCCTAAATTCATGGCGTTGCGGATGTTTTTCATGTCCCCGTAGGCAGATACGACCACTGTTTTCAATAGTGGCCGTTTTTCTTTCAGTTTAGAAAGAAAGGTGAGGCCGTCCATCACAGGCATGTTAATATCCGTAAGGACCATATTGATGCCAGGATACTGCTCAATCTTTTCAAGGGCCATCAGCCCATTTTCAGCAAAGACAAACTGATAAGCGCCCTCGCGTAATTCGCGCCGGAAACGTTGAAGCACGAGTCGTTCAAATTGAGGTTCGTCATCAACGATTAGAATCTGAATGGCCATAACATTCTAGTTGTTATTAGGGTCCAATGTTCGTATAGGTATTTGGAGCATAAACTGGGTATACTGCCCCTCCTGACTTTCAAACTGGATTCGCCCTTTATGCTCTTTTTCAACGATATCCTTACTCAGCGAAAGCCCTAAACCGGTATTCCCTTCTCCACTGGGCTTAGTGGTGAAAAACGGATCGAAGATTTTTTGGCCTACCCCTTCCGAGATGCCTGGTCCATTGTCCTTAATGCAGATCTGTAAGCGGCCATTTTCCCACTGTGTGGAAACGGTTAGCGTGGGCAGGAAATCGCAACTGGTTGTTTTTTGTTTTTGGTAAAGCGCATAACAGGCATTATCGAGTAGATTCAACAACACTCTGCCCAAACTATTGCCATTTAGCCATAACACGGGAAGCGACTGATCGTAAGATTTTTTAATATCCATATTGAAATCCGGATAATTGGCTCGGTATCCATGATAGGCCAGGTTAATATTTTCGTCCAACAACGCATTAATATCCACCGCTATATCAGGCCCTTCGCCCCCCCGGTTTATATCCATCAATGTAAAGATGATCCTGGTGGCCCGGTCGGCATTCTTTTTGATGTCGCCGGCATTTTGCCGCAACTCATTGATCAGTTCCCGCAGGTAATCCAATTCTTCTGCTGTAAATTTCTCCCGGTGTCTATCCAGTTCCTCTGCAAGTTCCCCGGCCACTTCAGCCGATCCTTCCGCAAAATTACTAACGAAGTTAAGTGGATTTTTAATTTCATGTGCAATGCCGGCTGTCACCTTTCCAATAGAAGCCATTTGCTCCCTCAGGATGAGTTGTTCCTGAATCTCCAGAATTTCCCGGTTTTTTTGGCGAAGAACATCTATACGGTTGCCAATCAGATAGGCACTCAGGCCTAAAAAAAATGGTGCGGTATCAATAATCCAAAGCAATGGCGTGTTTTTTTGGACCGCTATAAATTGGGAAAGGCCATTAGCTCCGGATAAACTCCTTGCCTCCATAAATGTACCTGCCAGCGGGAAAAAACATCCAAATAAAAAACCCCATAACGCATAATTGAAGGCTTCAACTTTAAATAGTTTTTTCCATATAATCCCGGGATATTCTGCTATGCTTATTTGTAGTTTTTGCATTTACCTGGCGTTTAGTTTGGGCTTCAATAATCCATATTTCCATTTTGTCGATCATAAATGATGAAACAAATTTACGCAAAGCAGCAGTACAGCTTTCACATTATTTGATCTAAATGGTGGACTATTTATTCCATTTCGAGTGCTGGCTACTTCATCAATAAATCTCAAATTGCTGGGCATCGGTGCCGTTGCAGTCCCACAAGCGGATGTTTTTGCCGTTATCGGTTTTAGACAGGGTCAGATCCAGGCATTTGTCCGGGTGGGCCTGCATTTTGATCGCGCGGCCGTCAAAAGTGAATTACTGGGCCGGATGATCCTTGCATTCGGTCAACTGGATATTGGTACCGTTGGCGGTGTTGCTTTGGTCCAGGCGCGACAGCAGGGTGCCGTATTCGTCCTGGTAGGCGAAGCCCGCCGGATTGGCCATAGCTCCCGCTGGGAGGGCCAGGATAAAAGCGAAGCTGAAAAATTTAAATTTAAAAATTTAAATATTATCGGGAAATGGCTTTTTTGCTCTTTCATGATTTAAGGTTTTGATAAACAAGCCCCTACAAAAATGCAGTGTCTGCAGCCTGCATTTTTGGACTATTGTCTTGAATAGGAGGATTATTGTCCGGCGATTACCAGGCTCCGCTTTTCCCGCTGTTTGCGGAACTCCCGCGGGCTCTGGCCCAGGGCTCTGGTGAATACACGGCTGAAATACTGCCGGTCTTTAAATCCTACTTCGTAGGCCACTTCCGAAATGTTGAGGCCTGTGTCTACCAGTAATGCTTTGGCTTTCCTCAAACGGATGCTGTGAATGAAGTGTGAAGTGGAAAGCCCCGTCCATTTCTTCAGCTTTTTGTGCAGTTGGGAGCGGCTGGTTCCGGCCTCCCGGCACAAGCGGCAGATCGTGTACTCGTCGTCGTCGATATTGGCTTCGATCAGTTCGGTGATGCGCGCAATGAAACGGTTTTGCGGCTGATAGGTGGGGTAGAGGGGAATGGCCGGCCCACCGGAGGCATGTTGGAGGGAGCTACCTGGGGCAATCTCCTTATCCCGGCCAGGGCCGGTATATGTGTTCGGAGAGAAAGCCGCAGCCGTGTACAATGGTTGCACCGTGCAATTCCGTGCACCGGCATTTCTTTGTTGAGCGGCCCGTTCGGTGTTCAAAGCAATAATTCTGGCAGCTTGTCGGCTCTTAAGATCGTGTTGGGTATTCATAATAAGCATTTTTAAAAGAAAGGGTTCAGGAATGATTTTTAAAGAACTCCCAACAAAGTTCAGGGAAGGGCAGGACAGCTGCTTTCACCTATGTTTTGAATGTTTGGATTATTGTTTTCAGGCTTGAACTATTGTTTTCAAAATTTGAACTATTGTTTTTTGGGTTGTTTTTTTCGCTCACAAAACAATAGTCCGACTATTTAAAACAATAGTCCAAACTCTGCAAACCGGCAGGCGATACCTTTGTTCCAAAGGGATATACAATGGCCCAGACTTTTCTTTTAATCAAAATTTGCTTTGCTATGAAGGGGCCGGAAGAGGAGAAGGCTAAAGCACCGCTGCTTCACTCAGGTGGCAATAAGGAGATGGAGTTCCTAATGCAACTTGAAAAAGCAGTGGAAACCCACCTGGGTAGCCAGGATTTCAGCATCCCTGATTTGTGCTCCGAAATGGGGCTTAGCCGGTCGCAAATACACCGGAAACTCAAAAAGCTGACGGGCGTCTCTACTTCGGCCTATATCCGGTCGATCCGCATGCAGAAAGCTATTGAACTGCTTCTGGATAGTACCCTGCCTATTTCTGAAATAGCCTTTAAAGTGGGCTTCAGAGACCCCAGTTACTTCACCCGGTTATTTACCAAAATGTACGGTGTGCCGCCCGGCGAATACAGAAAAGGGGGCGGCGAATAGTGGAATTGGGTGGACAGCGGGGTAGTTGTTGATGGGGCAGGTTTGGCAGGCCTGGATCCCAACCATCTCCATATTTCAACAATAGTCCTAGTCAGCCATAAAGAAGAGAGTTACTTTTGTTATCAAGACGAATAAGACATCCTAATATATTTAAAAAGCATTTGCCCATCCGGTTTTTTGAAACGGAAGGCACTCCTGACAAATCATAATCATACTCATGAAAAAGCAACTTCTCCTTTTTCTGCTTTCCTTTCTTTGCCTTGAGGCAATTTACTCCCAAACCTATTATGTTGACGCCAATGTTGTTGGAGGTGTCGGCGACGGTTCTTCGTGGGCCAATGCGTTCCCCTTTTTACAGGATGCGCTCGATGTTGCCTGCATGAATGCCAGCACCGCCGAGATATGGGTGGCGAAAGGCACCTACTACCCGGACGAAGGCACCGGGCAAACCGATGACGACCGCAACAGCACTTTTGAGTTGTGTGATGGCGTGGCTATTTACGGCGGCTTTAGCGGCGCCGGGACGGAAACCATGCTCAGCGACCGCGACTTTGAGACTAATGTCACCATCCTCAGCGGCGACCTAAGGCAGGACGACGGCAATTTCCCCAACGGCAACAACGCCTACACAGTCGTCACCGGCTCCAATACGGACGCTACCGCCATCCTGGACGGCTTTACCATCACGGCGGGCAATGCCAACGGCCAAAGCGGCGACGGACTGGACCGGCACGGCGGTGGGATGTACAATTCCAATGGGGCGCCAACCGTAGCCAACTGCATTTTTACCAACAATTCGGCAGATAACGGCGGCGGCGGCGGGATGTACAATTCCAACTCGTCTCCCATGGTGTCCGGCTGCACCTTTTTCGATAACGTAGCAACCAACGGCGGCGGCGGCGGGATGTTCAACATCAATTCCGCACCTATGGTGACGAACTGTGTTTTTTCCGAAAACATAACCAATGTTTCCGGCGGTGGAATGGCTAATGCCAGTAGCCCCAACGCCGTGATCATTAATTGTATCTTCTCCGGCAACGCGGCGAACGGTGGCGGCGGCGGGATGGCCAATTTAGAATCCTCGCCCATGCTAATACAGCTCGACGCGAATGGCGCCGCCAGCTTCGATGTCAGCCTGCTGGACGGCGGCAGCACGGGTTGTCCGCCCTTGTCGTTTACCGTCAACGGGCAGAGCAGCCTGGATTTCACTTGTGCGGATGTAGGAAGCCTTGGCGTCACCCTTACCGTCACCGATGTTTTCAGCGAAAACAGCACTTGCGCCGCTACGATAAGCGTAGAAGATAACGTCGCCCCCGAAGCCCTCTGCCAGGACGTCACCGTGCAACTGGGTGCCAGCGTTTCGGCTTCGCTCACCGCTACGCAGGTCGACAACGGCTCCAACGACGCCTGCGGCATCGGCAGCCTTAGCCTGGATGAAACGGATTTCGACTGTGATGATGTGGGTACCAACACCGTGACGCTGACCGTCACCGACGTGAACGGCAACTTCAGCACCTGTACCGCAACCGTCACCGTAGAAGACAATGTAGCACCAGACGCAGAATGTGATGACATCGATGTGCGCCTGGACGAAGACGGCGAAGCTTCCATTGATATTTCGGACATCGACGATGGCTCCGAGGACGCCTGCGGTATCGCCAACTTATCCTTAAACCGCCGGAATTTCGACTGTAGTGACGTGGGCGAGAAAACGGTAAGGCTTACCGTGACCGACGTGAACGGCAACTCCAGCACCTGCACAGCCACTGTCACGGTGGAGGACCAGGACGACCCGGAGGCGGTTTGCCGGGACATCACCATACAGCTCGGCCCGGACGGCACAGCCTCCATTTCCCCAGGTGATGTGGACGATGGCTCTTCTGACGCCTGCGGTATTGATTCCCGCGAATTGAGCCAGGAAGATTTCACCTGCGCGGACGTGGGCCCGAATGTCGTCACCCTCAACGTTTCGGACGAAAGCGGCAACGAGCGCCGTTGCCTGGCTACGGTCACGGTGGAAGGCATTACGCTGCCGCCGATCCTCTATGTGGACGACAACGCCGCCCCTGGCGGCGACGGCAGCAGTTGGACAAATGCCTTCCAGGATTTGCAGGACGCCCTGGATTTGGCTTGCGGCGGCTGTGCGGGTACGGCAGAAATCTGGGTAGCGGATGGGCTGTACATCCCCAGCCGTTCGTACGACTTCAACAACGACGGGGAGGAACAAGGCCGGGAAGCGTCCTTCCAACTTTGCAACGGCGTAGCCATCTATGGCGGCTTCGAAGGCCAGCCTGGCACAGAAGGCGATTTTAGCAGCCGAAACCTTTCTTTATATGTGTCCACCCTCAGCGGCGACCGCGACCAGGACGACGGTCCGGTTTTGGAAAACCGAGGGCCGGCCACTCCCAACGACAATGCTTACCACGTGGTTTCGGGCTCCAACACCAACGCCACTGCTATACTGGACGGCTTCACCGTCACCGCTGGCAACGCCAGAGGCACAGGCCTGAACGAAGCCGGGGGCGGGATGCTGAACTTCAACGGCTCTCCCAGCCTGGCCAACCTCGTCTTTGCGGGCAACACGGCCGACGGCAGCGGCGGGGGCATGGCCAACTTTGGCAGCAGCCCCAGCCTGCTCAACTGCATTTTCTCGGGCAGTTGCAACGGCTGGCCATTATGGTGGACGCGGGCATAGCGGAATGTTGCTTGGCGGTGCTTCCTGAGGCCTTGATTGGCGAAAGCGCTCTGCCAGCGGACAACTGGCTGGAGCTGGAGGCCGCAGCAGGCCCTGGCCTGGAGGTATTCCCGAACCCGTTCAGCGGCCAGGCTACCGTACGGTTCTTCCTGCCGCAGGCGGGCACGGCCACCGTAGAGGTGTACAACCTGCAAGGGCAGCGGATACAGCCGCTGGCGGCCGGCGCCTATGAGGCAGGCAGCCACGAACTGCCGTGGTACGGCGGAGCGGAAGGCGGCAAAGCCCTGGAGAGCGGGGTGTACCTGGTTCGGTTGATTACCGGGGAAGGGATATTGGTGAAGCGGGTGAGTTTTGTGCGGTAAGCTCATTAAGGCCTTTTTTCTAATTTAACCCTTTGAGGTTTCCAAAACCTCAAAGGGTTTTTTGTAGCATGCCAACTCTGTGGAATCCGCAAGGCGACTATTCTACAGGGCCAACCTGCCGGGTTTTCGGCAGGATCCCGGCTTTGTGACCCCGGCAGTGCCCGCCTACCTGGCCTACCTGCGGTACGCTGGTTTGGCCGGCAGGTTTATCAGAGATGCTCCAACCTGCCGGGTTTCAGCTTGGTTTGGGGATGAACAACCCGGAAGGTTTATCTGAGAAATCGCAAAACTGAAATACCGAAAAAAGCAAGGGGCTGGCCCAAAACCAGGCCATACCCCTCGCCAAAATCAATGATACATTCTTGATAGATTATCAGGCTACTCTATTGCTATTTCTCCAGTTTCCAGCCGGTGCTCATTGCCATCCGGGTCGCGGGCTTCTGCGACCACCTGGTAGACTCCCACCGGTAAAATATCTGAGGTGGCTATCGCCCTGAACAAGTATGCTTCCAATCCCTGGGATTCAAGTTGTGCATTCAGAATAGTAGCGGCGGTACCGTCGGGGCGGAGCAACAGCAGGTTGCTCACATAACCCTGAGTGATGCTGTTGAACTTGTCCTGTATTTCAATATTTGCGATCAGTGTATCCGGGGAGCCGGCAGATAGAACCTCCTTATTCAGATTCACTGCGGTAATCGTGGGGCTGCCCACCAGAATGAAATCAACGGTTGGCCGGTTGTTCTTGTTCGTCAATTTGATGAGGGTGGAAGCCGGCTGAAAACCGGGGTGGTTAACGTCCAGTTTCACCTCATCCCACAGGCCGTTCAGGCGGTAGAAGCCGTCGCCCAAAGTTGTTGTGGTTTTATTGCTTTCAAACGGCTGCCCGCCGTCGGAGGGCGCTTCAAAAGTGCCCGTGATCTGCACCCCTTCCAGCGCGGCCCCGTTATTATCAGTTACGGTGCCCTCGATCGTTCCCTCAATCGGCAGGAAAACAACGTCTTCGCAGGCTGTAAAGCTGATCATGGATAAAAATGCCAGTAAATGGATGATCTTTTTCATGGCTTTTGATTTTCAGGTACTTTTGAACCTTCAATTCTAATTCCCATTCCCATTCTGCTTCCTCGCCCGGCGATTTTTTCGCATCGACTTCTTGGTCCGCTCGTACTGTAGAAACTGGGGGTCTGTTTCGATGACCTCTTCCACCTGTTTTTCGAAGGGGGTCATTTTCCGGATATTCTGATATTCGGCCAGGTTTTCAATAGGATGGAGGTAAGGTGTGATGTACATCACCCGTTCGACGTAGTTCTTCACCTCCCTTTTATTTTTGAACAAAAGGCCCAGCACGGGTATCTTGTGGAGGAAGGGCACGCCACCTTCCAGGTTATTAGTAGCTTCGATGATCAGCCCTCCGATGATAAGGGTCTGGCCATTGCGCACATCAACCTGGGTGGTGATGTCGTTCTCCTCGATGAGGAATTCTCCGGCGGAGGAGAAGGGCAGGAACTCTGATACTTTACCCTTGATATCCAAATGAATCAAGGAGTCGTGGGTGGGAATAGGCGTTACGGAGAGTCGGATGCCGGCCTCGATATTCTGTAAAGTGGTGGTCACACCATTTATGGTAGCTGTTTCCAGGACGATGGTCCGCCGGTCGATGATATTCAAGTCGGCCTGCGTACCACTTTGCACTACCAGGTGAGGATTGGTCAGCACCTTGGCCTTATCTTCGTTGACCAGGGCCCGGACATTGACCTGGAAGTTGGGGGTCAGGCTGGTGACGGCATTATACCCAAATGACAACTGCCCGCCGGCCGACCCCGGAGAATATTTGACGTTGCTGAAGTTGCCGGAAGTGCCCTGGGTGATGTCGATGCCCCAGTCGAAGTCATCCTCGTGGAAATATTCCACCAACATGAATTCGATGGTCACCATCATCTGCTGTACGTCGAGCATTTCCAATTGTTCCACGGCGACTTCAACGTCCAGGGAATCGCCCATCAGGATCAGGCGGTTGCCTTCCCGGTGTTCGTAGACTTCGATATTGCGATTGATCTGTTCGAACTGCTGCAACACAATATCCGAAATGAGATTTCTAATCTTGTATTCCTGTATGACCGGCTGAGCATGAGCAGTTGAAAAATTACTGCTAAACAAGAAAAGAAAGAACAGGGTATTCCACCTTGCTTTTATGCCAGGGTAGGCAGGCTTGCAGTGCCCCGGCGGCCGGTTTTGTCTCGCGGCAGGGGAATTGCCCCCCCCGTCTGATGTCGGTAAATTTTTCAGTGTCATGGTTGTATCATTGATTTTCTACTGGTCCAATCTGATGAAAATGGCCAGTAGATTGTTTTTTGAACCCTTCAAAGATATGGCCCTAGTATGGGCTGGGTTTGTACTATTGTTTCAATAAGGTAGATTATTGTTACAGAGCACTAGTTTGACCGGGCCTAATTTCTATTTTGCTTCCTGGCCTTCCGGTTTTTCTTCATCGAGTTTTTGGTTCTTTCATATTTCAGGAATTGCGGGTCTCCTTCTATGATCTCTTCGACTTCCATTTCGAAGGGGGTCTGTTGCCGGATATTTTCATATTCGGCCAGGTTTTCAATGGGATGGATGTAGGAAGTGATGTACATCACCCGTTCTACATAATTTTTCACTTCCCTTTTAGTCTTGAACAGCAGGCCGATTAAGGGAATCTTACGGAGGAAAGGCACCCCGCCCTCCACTTTATTGGTTTCCTCCTGGATCAGTCCACCGATGATCAGGGTTTGCCCGTTGCGCACATCTACCTCGGTGTTGATGTCGTTTTCCTCGATGAGATATTCCCCCGACGACGAAAAGGGCAGGAATTCAGACACTTCGCCGTTGATATTCAAATGGATGAGGGAATCATGGGTTGGAACCGGAGTGACGGAAAGCCGGATACCCGCCTCGATATTTTGCAAAGTGGTTGTCACTCCGTTGATCGTTGCCGTCTCCAGGACAATGGTCCGCCGGTCGACGATATTCAAATTGGCGGTGGAACCGCTTTTGACCGCCAGGTGGGGGTTGGTCAGCACCTTAGCCTTATCTTCGCTGACCAGGGCACGGACATTGACCTGAAAATTGGGCGTCAGATTGGTGATGGCGCTGTAGCCAAAGGAGAACTGCCCTCCGGGCGACCCGGGCGTATAGTTGATGCCGCCGAAGTTGCCGGCAGCGCCCTGAGTAACATCAATGCCCCAGTCAAAGTCGTGTTCGTGGAAATATTCCACCAGCATGAATTCTATGGTCACCATCATCTGGGGTACGTCGAGCAACTCCAGTTGCTCCATGGCCAATTCTACCTCCAGGGAATCTCCCATCAGAATCAGGCGGTTGCCTTCCTTATGCTCGTAGATTTCCACATTTTTGTTGATCTGCTCAAATTTTTGCAGCACTACGTCCGATAGGAGGTTTTGAATCATGTAGGGCTTTACAACCTGTTGTCCGAAGTCGATTGTAATCCAACCGCAGAATAGCAACGTCAGGAAGAAGCCCCGCATCCATTCCTTTCTCAGAGCATGTTTGGAGGTAGTCCCCGACACTTCGTGTACGGGGCAGGCTATTTGGGCTGCAAATGGTCGCTTCTGGAACCTCATTTCGGCTATTTTTGCGCCCAGAGCACTGCTATGAGCGCAAAAATGAGCCTCATGAGAACCCAAAATCAGCCATTTTCGC
>JAGQXQ010000702.1 GCA_020436535.1 Phaeodactylibacter sp. | reverse complement strand
GGCGCCTTCAACATTGTTCTTTTTTCCTAGACTATTGTTCTTTTCCTGAAAAAAAGTCATTTTTAATCTGAAGTGTAAAACTGGACACCGTACTTAATGCCCCCTCTAACCCCTACTAACATGAGAAAACTACTTCTTTTTTCCGGCTTGCTGTTACTCTCCTCTACTTCCAATCTTGCTCAAACCCGAACCGTTACCGGCCGGGTAACCGACCTGCAGGATAACCCTCTCTCAGGAGCCACCCTATTGCTGAAGGACAACACTGTTGGGACGGCCACTGATGCTGCCGGCGCCTTTTCCCTGCCAGTGCCGGAAGGATACAATGTTCTGGTTGTCCGGTATGTAGGCTATGCCACTCAGGAAATCCAGATTGGTGGACAGAGCCGGATAGTCATTCGAATGCAGGAGCGCATCACTGGCCTGGAAGAAGTAATGGTGATTGGCTTCGGTGAACAAAGCCGCCGCCGTATTACCAGCGCCTCTTCCTCGGTGAACGAAGAAGCTTTTGAAAATGTGTCTGTTCCCGTTTTTCAACGAGCGTTGCAGGGGCAGATGCCGGGTGTGGTCCTGACCAATGCATCTGGCGGCCTCAACGCCGAGTCGATCATCCGGATCCGGGGAGTAGGCTCCATCAGTGCAGGCAATCAGCCGCTTTTCGTGGTGGATGGGCTGATCCTCGCCGCCCGGCCCGATAACTACCTGGGGGTTTCCACCAATCCCCTCATCGGCCTGGATCCTAATGACATCGCTTCCATAAACGTATTGAAAGATGCCGCCGCCACCGCCATATACGGTTCGAGAGGGTCAAATGGGGTGATACTGATCAGAACCAAAAGAGGACAATACAATCACCGTCCGAAGACAAATATCGGCTACTACGCCGGCTTTTCGGAGATTAGCAAAAAGCACCGCTTGCTCAATGGGCAGGAATACGCCGGGCTATGGAACCAGGCGGCCCACAATGCTGGCTACGATCCCATCTCCAACCCCGACATGTTCTACGACGTAGAAACTCAGCCTTCTGTTGACTGGCAGGAATTGCTCCTGCAGAAAGGCTTTGTACAAGAAGCTTCCGCCAGTACTTCGGGGGGCTCCGCCAACACCCGATACTACGTCGGCGGCTCTTTCCGGGCGGAGGACGGCTACCTGCGCACCACCGGCATCAAACGGTACAGCATCCGTGCCAACATCGAGCAAATGATTGGAGAAAAAGTGCGGGCCGGCCTCTCCATCAGCCCTTCCCGCACCCTCGACAACCGGACGGGCAACCAGTGGGCGGGGGCTGCCTGGGGGGCCACCGCCTGGTTTCCGCCCAATGTGGAAGCGCTGGATGAAAATGGCGATTGCCGCCGGGATCCCCTAATCGGGTTTCCCGGCAACCCCTGTGTTGTTCTGGAAGACCAGCATATCGAGGGCGTCACTTCCCAGGTACTGGCGAATGCGCACCTGAGCTGGTCGCCTTTGCCTAACCTGAAGTTTAAAACGGAACTGGGGATCGAATCGTACCAGGTGCAATCGTCCGCCCGCTTTGGAGCCGCGACCTGGTTTGGCGCTCCCAATGGGGTAGGATCGTTCCGCAATATGCAGGTATTCAACTACAACTGGGCTAACCTGGCCACCTGGGAGCAGCAATGGGCCGAAAGGCATAGCCTGGAAATAACGGCTGGCATTCAGCTAACCAAAGATTCCTTCAAAGGACAAAGCGCAGGTGCAGGAGGGTTCGCTGACGGCCGCCTGCAGTCCCTCGGAGC
>JAGQXQ010000299.1 GCA_020436535.1 Phaeodactylibacter sp. | reverse complement strand
CAAGGGAGGAGGGGGTTTCTTACAAAAGGAGGGTTTATTTTCTAAAAATTTATCAAGCCCATTTCAACTGGCCTGTAAGAAGCGGTCCGCTAATCAATCAACAACCGGCTAGCCGGCCAGGTGGCAATCAACCTGTATCCCTACCAACTCCCGCCGCCACCACCACCAAACCCGCCGCCCGAGCTACCTCCGCTGGAGGAACCACTCGGAGAACTCGTAAACGAACTCTGCACCTGCCGCATCCCCGAATCGAAGGAACTGGCAAAGGACTGAAAGGCGTTGCCGCCCCGGCTGTGATGATAGGAACTGCGATACCAATGCGGCGGCTCGGTGAAGAGGCCTTCGAAGTGAGCTGCCCAGTCTTTGGCCATTCCGAAGGCGATGGCATAGGGCAGGGTTTTTTCAAAGTAAGCAGGGTCATCGGCCAGCAGCCGCTCGATACGTTTCCGGTCTGCCTTGTCGACGAACATACGGAAGCCGTAGAGCTGCCGGTAAAGTTCCATGCCTTCCTTGTTCTTTTTCAGCATGGGGCGGCGGAGCAGGAAAGCTATGCCTGCAGTCAGTAGCATAGCGCCGCCACCGGGATATTGTTCCTTTGAAATAAAAAAGGCGCCAAGGCCGGCGCAGATCGCGGCGGCCACCGGCAGTACACTCCACAACATACGGGATAGTGGCGTATGCAACTGGCGGTCCCTTACCGTACGCTGGATCTGGCTTTGGGCCGAGCTCATCGTCGTGTGGAACTTGTCTTTCAATTCATTTATACTAACGGTGTCTCCGTCGCGAAACAAGCGGTTAAAAACGGTGTATTCATAGCCCGGGCGGCCGCTCGGCAGGCTTTCCACTTTATTGAATTCAAAGTCCTTTGAAGAAAAGAGGCCGAATAACTGTTCTTTTTCTGTCTCCCGGATCGTCAGATACCCCTGCCCGCCCCAGTAAGGCAGGAGGGAAACGATATCCCGGTTGTCGGTCTTATCGTCAATGAAAGCCCCGGCTTCGGCAGGAGGCAAGCCCTCGGGCGGGTAGTATTGCACCATTTTCACGAATGGCTCATCGCGCCCGAAGCGAACGAAAAGCCAGCCCAGTAGGGCCAGCAAAGCTGCCGGAATGCCGAGCAGCCCGTAATCGTGCATAAAGGATTCGAATGCGGAAGGGCGTTTGATCGAAGCCACCGGCAGGCGGATGGCCACCGTCACCCCTTCTCCCGGTGCAAAGGCCCGGGTAGTGCTACCGGAAAGAACGCCATCGCTCCAGTTTATCTGCGCATCGCTCTCTTGTTGCCCGGTATAACCGGTGAACACCTGGTAATCATCCGGGGTGAGGCTCAGTCCTTCCGGGAGCTCGATGCGAAAATCCAGTTTCTCAATTGGAGCCTCCCACTCGTTACCGGTGAGGTTCCAGTAAAACTCTGTGTACTGCTCTTCGAAGAGCCAGGCCCGCTTCACCTTGTAGGAAATCACGTAGCGTTGCCGTCCGCCCACGTACTGATCGGGGTCGCCGATGCGAATGCGCAGGTTGCCGTTTGCCCATTCTCGCTTGAATTTCCAGCCCTCTACGTCAATGTTGGAAAGGCCGATCTCATATTTCTTTCCCTCTATCTGGTATCGGTAGGGAATAACCCGGTAAATGCCGTGTCGAGGTTCGGAAAAGGTGACGCCGATCGTCTCCGTCACTTCAAAGAAGCCGCTTTCATCGATCCGGATGCGGATGTCAAACTGGTCAATGACGAAGTACTCCGCCAGGGCGGCGGCTTGGGAAAGAAACAGCAGCGGAAAGATGAGTATGTATTTTAGCATGGGCAACCGGGCTTTCTTAAAATTCCACCTTGACATTCTTGCGTTCGTCCTCATCGATCTCAAAGAAGGAGAAAGTAGAAAAGCCCCCCATCTGAGCAATGACCATAGAGGGGAAAGTCTCTACGTAGTTGTTATTGTCACGTACGATGGCGTTGTAGTAGCGCCGGGCATTTTGAATGTGGTCTTCGATGTCGGACAGGGAGCGCTGCAGTTCGCGGAAGTTCTCATTGGCCTTGAGCTCGGGATAGTTCTCCGCCAGAGCGAAAATGCTGCGGATGCCGGCGCTGAGGGCCTGTTCGGCCTGTGCCTGGCCTTCGTGGTCCCTTTCGGGAACGCCCTGGGCCTGATTGCGCAGGTTGATGACCTTTTCCAGGGTTTCCTGTTCGTGTGTGGCGTAGCCCTTGACGGTGTTGACGAGGTTGGGAATGAGGTCGTAGCGGCGTTTGAGTTGGACGGAGATGCCGCTCCAGGATTCTTCCACCTGGTTGCGGAGTTTGACGCCTTTGTTGTAAGTCATAACGGCCCAGATACCCAGGATGACGGCGACTGCGAGAAGGATGTACATAGTTTTTGGTTTTGGTGACCCCGAAAGGTAGTTTTTTTCGGTAGCACCAACCTACAAATTTTCCGGGAAAATAGGGCGCTCTCCCTCATTTTACAATCTGCGCCAGTGCCTCGATCAATTGCCCGCATCCCCCATTTTTTACGAACTCAGTATGCTCCTCTACTGTCTCAAAGCGCCGCCCACATATTTTAGGGCACCGCATTTCATTTCCGGTTGCCTCATTAAAGGCATTCAGTATTTTTTCCGCATTTGGATTTTTAAAACTCCATTTTTCGGGGTTTTCTTTGCCCCAGGCCAACGAACTCATCCAGATGGCGGCGCTCAACGCCCCACAACCATGGCCGCTCAGGCCGAGCCCCCCGGCAAATCCGGCGACCATCGCCGTTTCTTCCTCGCTGGCGCCCATTTTCTTCACTGTTTCAGATGCGCAGCTCAAGGTTTCCTGCGGCAGATCCGCTTCTTCCTGAGCCAGTCCCTCCTCCGCTGCCTGGATCGCCTTTGGCGCCCATTTTTCCGCCAGGCTAAAACAACGCCCGGTCCGGAAGATCATGTATCTCATCATCTGGAACCGGCTGGAAAAATCGGTGCCTGTGATGTCCCGGCAGTTGGCGGTATGGGTTGTTTCTGAAAAGGAAGCAAGGAGGTGTTGGGTAGCTGTAATGGCTAAAGCCGTGGCCCGGCTGCAATGATGAGCCCTGCGAAAGGATTCCGCCCCTACGGCCAGGGCAGCCCCCCAGAGCATGCCGCATTGATGGCCCGCTTGCATGATTCCACCCGCTAACGAATCTGCGGCGCGTTCCTCTTCTTCGGTTGGGTGGCCGAATTCACGGTTCAATAAATAGAAGAAGGTGCGGGAGCAGGTGCCTAATTCCTTGAATACTTTTTTGGTGTCGTTGGGAATGGTTTCCATAATATTGGGTTTATATCCGGCGGATATTCTGATGGGACATTTGTTCTTCCTGCCGTTCGATCCTCCGTGCGCATGGAGGGATGGCCTTTTCCTTTAAGAGCCCGAGGGACGGCGCGGGCACTGCACCCTACCAACTGTAGTTGAGCATAGGATAACCTGCTTCGGTTGGAGAATATTTATGTGGTGCTCAGGAGGAAGAAATACGGTGTAATCAGCGCTTTTGCAATGATTTTTGTCATGGTTGGGCGCCTTTCTGCTTTGTTGCCCCTCACCCCCTCCGATGCTCCCCAAACAACGGCAATCCCTTATCCCTCTCCGAAAGCACCGCCTCTTTCCTATCGATCTCCCAATCGATATTCAGTGTCGGGTCATCGAAACGAATGCCTCCTTCGTGCTCTTTGGAATAGTAATTGTCGCATTTGTAGAAAAACTCCGCCGTTTCGCTGAGCACCACGTATCCGTGGGCAAAGCCGCGGGGGATGAACAGCTGCCGTCTGTTCTCGGCGCTCAATACCAGGGTGTAGGACTGGCCGTAGGTGGGAGAACCGTCCCGGATGTCAACGGCGACATCCAGTACTTCGCCCTGCAGTACGCGCACCAGTTTGGCCTGGGCATAGGGCTCCATCTGATAGTGCAGCCCGCGCAGGACGCCAAAGGAGGAGCGAGCCTGATTGTCCTGAACGAAAGTGGCAATGACGCCGCCCTGTTCGAAGAGGTTCTGGTTAAAGGATTCGAAGAAGTAGCCCCGCTCGTCTTCCCAAACTTTGGGGATGAACACTTTTAAGCCGTCAAGGGGTGTGTCTATAAATGGCATGGAGTCGTGTTACTTTTGCCTGAAAAACACAGAAATGGGGACTCCGGTGAAGTTGAAGTTCTTCCGCAGCTGGTTCTCCAGGTAGTTCTTATAGTTGTCCTTCACATGCTTGGGGTTATTGCAGAAAAAGGCAAAGGCCGGATAGTAGGTCGGCAATTGAGTGACGAATTTAATCTTCACATAGCGGCCCCGGTGAGAAGGAGGCGGATAATGCTCGATGGCCTTCAGCATGACCTCGTTCAGTTCCGATGTCTTGATCTTGCGCTGGCGGTTGTCGTAGACTTCCAAAGCCACTTCGATGGCCTTGAAGATGCGTTGCTTCTCGATGGCGGAAATAAAGACGACCGGCACATCGTTGAAGGGAGCGATGCGGCGCTTGACCTCCGCCTCGTAATCGCGGGCAGTATTGGTTTCCTTTTCCAGCAGGTCCCATTTGTTGATGAGCAGTACAATGCCCTTGTTGCGGCGCTGGGCAAGGCGGAAGATGCTCATATCCTGGGACTCCAGGCCCAGCACCGCGTCAATCATGAGGATACAGACGTCGGCCTCTTCGATAGCCTTGATGGCGCGCATCACCGAATAGAACTCCAGGTCCTCGTGGACACTCGCTTTCTTACGGATGCCGGCGGTATCGATGAGGAGGAATTCCTTTTCAAACTTGGAATACCTGGTGTGAATGCTGTCGCGGGTAGTGCCGGCAATTTCGGTGACGATGTTGCGCTCTTCACCCAGTAAAGCGTTGGTCAAGGAGGATTTGCCCACATTGGGCTGCCCCACGATGGCAAACTTGGGAATGTCGCTTTCCTCATCCTGGTCCTCATCGATGTGCTCCACCACAGCATCCAGTAATTCGCCGGTGCCGCTACCGGTGATGGAGGAAAGGAAGTGGGTTTCTTCAAAGCCCAGGCTCCAGAACTCATTGGCGTCTATCATCCGCTGGTTGTTGTCCACCTTATTGACCGCCAGGAAGACCGGCTTATCGGAGCGCCTCAGCAAGTCGGCCACTTCCTCATCCAGGTCGGTGATACCGGTGGTGACATCCACCATAAAGATGATCACCCGGGCTTCCTGCACGGCGATTTGTACCTGCGAGCGGATGGCCGATTCGAAAACGTCCTCCGAATGCTTGACAAAGCCGCCCGTATCCACGACGGTAAAGGTCTTGCCGTTCCAGAAACTACTGCCGTACTGCCGGTCGCGGGTCACCCCGCTGGTGTCGTCAATGATGGCCTGCCGTTCTCCGATCAGCCGGTTGTAAAGGGTCGATTTCCCTACATTGGGCCGGCCTACGATCGCTACTATATTGTTACTCATGATCTTGTTCTTGCTTGGTGAGTGCGGGCTGGTTGTGTATAAGTGTATTCGTGAACAAGTGTATTAGGTGATGAATAAGGGCAAACTGACGAATCACAGGTTATACAGTCAACTAAATCGTTAAAGGGCGCAAAGATACGGTTTTTTGGGATTGGATACTATGTATGCTATGGATATTATGGATGCCTATAGGTGTTTACCTGTAATGAAGGATCTGAAGATGGGCGATGGGGCCATCTATAGCAATAAATGTACCTTCAGAAGCATCAGCTGGGTACAGATCAGAACTTGAAGCCGAGCCGGGCAAAGTAAAATGCCCCGGAGAAGCCCATCTGCACAGCATCCCAATAGCCGCCGGTTTCAGTTTCTCCATCCGTTTGAATGGAAGGATAGGCATTCAGCAGGTTATTGGCGCCGTTGTTGGTTCCTTTTTCCAGGAACTTACACTGAACCACTGAACCACTGAACTCCCCCTATCCCCCGTACCCGAAGTGCTTCAGCATGCGGTCGTCATCCCTCCAGTTGTCTTTGACCTTGACGTGAAGTTCCAGAAAGACTTTCTTTTCCAGAAACTTTTCAATGTCCTTGCGAGCCTCAGTGCCCAGTTTTTTGATAGCGCTGCCGCCTTTACCGATGATGATGGCCTTTTGGGTATTGCGAGCCACGTAAATGTCAGCTCCGATGCGCACCAGGGCTTCGCCTTTGTTGGTCTCATCCTCCTTGAAGGAGGTGACGATTACCTCGCTGGAGTAGGGGACCTCCTGGTGGTAGAGAAGCAGTATCTTTTCCCGGATGATCTCGCTGATAAAGAAGCGTTCCGGCCGGTCGGTGAGCTGGTCTTTTGGATAATAAGCAGGGCCTTCCGGAAGGTACTTCAAGATCACTTCGAGCAATCGGCCCGTATTGTTATGGTGCAGGGCAGAAATGGGAATGATTTCGGTAAAGGTGACACGCTCGCTCCACTCCTTGATAAGTTGCAGCAGGCGGCCATCCGATACCAGGTCGACTTTGTTGAGTACCAGAAAAAGGGGCACTTCCATATTGCGCAGCTTTTCCAGCACCGGATCATCATCGGCATAGCGTTCTTCTACATCGGTAACGAACATCATGATGTCCGCATCTTCGAAGGTGGTGTTCACAAAGCGGTTCATCACTTCCTGCATGCGGTAAGCAGGGTCTTCAATGATGCCTGGCGTATCGGAAAAGACCACCTGATGATCTTCTCCGTTCATGATGCCGATGATTCGGTGCCGCGTCGTCTGGGGCTTGTTGGTAATGATCGACATGCGTTCACCGACCATGGCGTTCATCAGGGTGGATTTCCCAACGTTAGGCCTGCCAATGATGTTTACAAATCCGGATTTATGCATGTTTTGTGGTTGCGTGGAGTCGAAGGATTGTTGAATTGCTTGATTGTTAAATTGTTGGATGTCATTGAGGCGGTCAACAACAAGACTGCCATTTTAGCTTTGGACACGTTGACCGTTGCTAGCTGTTTGTCGTCCCGGGATCACAGTCCTTTGCATCTCAATGGCTGCGGTGCTGTCCAGCGTTAAAACGGTACCCAACAACAACAATTCAGCAATATAGCCATTTTTAACTGGCTCAAAGAGATTTATCCGAAGTCGCGCCGATGTTCGAACGCTGCTTAGACAGACAACCAACCCTACAGCAATATAGCCCTATAATTCACCCCCTCAGATACCTCCTCATTTCCCCATACACCAATTTTTCCATGGCTTTAAAAAGCCCTTTGGGTTTAAAAGGCCGCCAGTTGATATTATTGAACTCCTCGCCGAAATTGACAAAGTGCTGCAATTGGGTGGCTCTCATTTCCTCCCAGACGTGGCTCAGGGTATTGATAAAACAGATCCACCCTCCCTCTTCGGATATTTCTTCATACCATTCCTCGTAGTAGCAATCATCGGACCCGTGGAAATTAAGTACATTTTCGCAGATGAGGATGTATTTGGAGATGCCTTCCTCCGCCAGGGCGTCTACTACTTCGCGTTTGAGGTACATGATGTCATTGGACAGGCAATCGTTCCACTCACCCAGCATTTCTATGATGGCGTAGCCTAGTTCATAATCGGTATAGATGACTTTGAGGTATAAGGTGGCTGACCCAAAGTCATCCCATTGAGGGTGGATAAAGTAGTTATACACCTGGTTGGTGAACCGGAACTCGTCGTACACCCGCCCAAAAAAGGGGGATCGCTCATCCTCGGATGCGATATAGTTATCGCGCCATCTGTAATACGGTTCAATATCGTGCATGAATGTCTTGCTTAGTTGCTATAATAATGCTGATACTTCAGAACGTAATCAGGCCCGGGCCTGCTTTTTCTCCCTAGCTAACGCCCGGCCCCTGCCCATTGTTTTTCAGGTTATTTAAAGATAGCGACAAAAATAGCGGCCCCAATGGCCATTACTACCATTATGGCAATAAACATAAGCATAAACCCCAGTACATTGGCCAGCAGCCCCTTAACAAAGGCCGGGCCGTAACCTATCTTAAACAACTGGCGATACCCTACGCCATAATAACCGGCAGATACTAAAATACTGGCGGGAAAGGCGTACATGATGGCGCCTGGGAAAAACAGGAATAGCAGCTGTACGGGCAATCCGATAACCGCCAGTTCCGCCGACCAGA
>JAGQXQ010000298.1:909-6095 GCA_020436535.1 Phaeodactylibacter sp. | reverse complement strand
TATTTTTCAAACTTTGTTAAATTGGGCCGCTGCTGTTACTTTAAGGCGAAAGCACAGTCAAAATGACCGAAAAACGCTTTTAATCAATCAAAAACAATAAAATATGTCTTTACAAGACAAGTATCGCGAAGTCCTGAAACTGGGTGAAAAATTAGGTGTAAAGGACGGTTACGTCAAGGAAGAAGATGGCGTCCTCAAGATTGGCGGCACGACAGCCACCCAGTATGAGAAAAACACTATGTGGGACAAGATCAAGGAGATCGGTGGTGAAAAGCCGGCTGACCTCAAGGCGGATATCAAAGTGGAAGACACTGAGAATTACCATGTCCATACGGTTAAAAGCGGCGACACCCTTTCCAAGATGGCAAAGGAATACTACGGGAAGGCCGGCCAGTATATGGATATCTTCAATGCCAACAAGGACCAGTTGGCCAACCCGGACCTCATCAAGCCGGGCCAGGTGCTGAAGATACCTTTCCCCAAGGCTTAATCTCACATTGAGCCTCCCCTAAGGTTGTTCGGTTGTTCGGTATTCAGTATTCGGCAGCTGTTATTGGGCTGTCAGATACTCTGTGCCGAACACCGGGCTCCACGAATGTCAAATGCTATAACGGGAAACGCGCTTCAATCTTCCAAAACTTCCTGCAACACCACGTGAGCGTGTATCGCGGGCAGATTTTCAATATGAAGCCGGAAATAGTCAATCAGGCCCAGTAATAGGGATTTACGCTGCTGGCGTTGCAAGCTCAGCTCGTGGCAGGTCTCCAAACTCTTCTCCAGCAATTGATGAAGCAGCCGGCTCTCCGCTTCGCCCAAATGGTAAACATGAGGTGGCGTCGATGCTACAAAGACCCCTTCCTGCAGATCGAATATCGGGGTTGCTTCCGACCATTCCTCACTGGGCATGAACCCCAGAAAAGAACTCAATTCCAACAAGAAATATAAATGGAGGTTGGCAATGGGCGCCTTCGTTTCATCCAAAAAGCGGAAACTTCGAAAAAGAAAATTAAAAAGCCGTTTATTTTCTTCCGGCTCCCGGACCGTTTTACGGGCTAATTCGGCCATAAACAAGCCTACCGCACTTTTGCGCACATCGAAAGGCAACGATTGAAAAACATAGGCGGCACGCAATTCCCGAACCCGGTTCAGGCCTTTCTCCTGGCGGTCATAGGCCACCATATCTACCAGTGACATGATCTGCAACTGGCTGGCTTTGATCTTTGCCTTTTTGCTTCTAACCCCGCTGATGATATAACTGCGCATACCTCGCTCCTCCGTATATATATCGGCTATGATACTCGTTTCCGAGTACTTCATCGAGCGTAGTACTATGCCTCGGGTTTTAATCTGCACTTTTCTTTATTCTTATTCCCACATCCAAGCCTTATTCAAAGGAAGGCCCCTTTGGCGTGGCCGAGCTTTACGGTTCGGTAATTTTTCCATTATTTTTTTTCGACAACGGTTAACCAGTCCCCTCTCTATAACGTCAAATATACAGTTAGCGGATCAACCCAGTCCCATAAAACATCCACTTATCGAAAAATGCGGGATAGTCGTCAAAAAAAGTGGACAGTTGCATCCTTTTGCCCTTAAGTTTGTCTATGTAAATAGAAATCACCGATAAGAAAGAAATCACCAAGTGAAGTTTTTTAAACTGCTTTGCCACCCAAACCCATAAAAACCTGGCTTTCAATCCAGTTTAAACATTTTTCAGAGCAGTTTTTCACCCGACTAAAAAAAATATCATGAAAAATTTGATTCTAGGCATGCTTCTGGCGTGCTTCAGTTTCGCCTTTTCTGCATTCGCAACACCAGATTCATCCTGCGCATTCGACGTTAACGAAAATTTAACGCTTACCACTCAGCTTCAAAGAGCCTTACCTGATGGTTTATGGGCAGGCAGCACTCAAAGTGGGCAGAAAGCTATACTGCAATTCCGCACATCCGGCACAGCAGACTGGTTCACCTTCGACAGTAATGGCCTGACTGCTTATCAAAACGTTGCCTGGTCGGTAACACCGGTGAGTGAAGATGAGGCCCGGCTTGAATTGACGGCGACAGATTATTCCACATACTTCATCTTCCAGGTTGAAACAGCCTGCCAAAGTTTGAAGCTCACTAGCCTCAACCGCGATATGGCCCTTTCCCTGGAACACGAATCTTCCGATTCGAAAGCCCAGCGCAGCCAGAAGGAAAATATGCTGTCCGGAAAGTGGGAAAATACAACCTATCCCTTCGATATCCAGTCTATGGAAGGAGCATATCTGAAGTATAACTTCTACAACAATGGAAGGTTTGAAAGAATGCTGGGTTGCAAAAAGCAGAATATCAAGGACGCTGGAGACTGGTGGTTGGCCAAAGACGGCCAGCATCTGGTTATGCGCCTGGACAGCGGTGAAACGACCGTCGCTGAGATCAAATACCTGGAATTGGACGAGATGGTTTTACAACACATCCTCAATTGTGAGGAGAGTAGTTTCACCACCGGCGATAAGGATTTCTTCTTTAACCGGCAATAAAAGTTTAGCCATAATATTTCCTGTTTTAAAATTGGCCGCCAACTTTTGGCTGGTCAATTTTTTTTTGGAGTGTTCGGAATTTTTACCCGGCTGAGGTACGAAGGCGGGCGGTGTTTTTACCCAAAATCCAACGATTTGAATTCCCACTTCCCACTCATTCCCTCATTCCTTCATCCTTTTCATAAACCGAAAGCCGTCCATCCTCCGACAACAAATACAACCGCCCGCCTTGCCAGCGTGCCTGTATAGCTTGCTTACCCACCGTCGGCATTGGAAGCCTCACTTTTTTCAGGGCCTTCAGGTTATAGGCTGATAGTTCGCCCTTTTTGAACAATTGTAAATGGCCATCCAGCATCCAAATATGTTCATAAGCCGGTAAGGGTAAAAGCTGATGGTACTGGGCAAAACCATCAAATAGGAATATGCCCTTTTCGCTATCATTGAGATAGACCATGTTTTCCCGGGCAATGGCCTGACTGGCTGCCGGCGGATGGGGCAACTGAGCACTGAGATTGTCACTACTGGCCAGAACTGCACCATCAGGAGCGATCTTCACCAGCTGGAAAGTAGCCTGGTCGTACACCCATATATTATTGTCATTGGCCAGGGCAATAGCGGTGGCATTGATAATATCAGCAGAAAAGAGCAATAACAGGGCCGTTTCATTCATGGTTCGGTCGAGGGTTGCGATGGCCTGCAGTTCCGGATAGAATAACAGCAGGTTGAAAGGGTCGGTGGCATCGATATAACTTAGGTTTCCGCGGGTATTGTTGTTGTACCGAAAGAGTTCTTTGCCTTCCTGGCTGTACTTGACCACTTCATTGGCGGACGTTACCAGATAAACCTGACGGAGCTTGTCAATCGCAAAATATTTCGCCTCCAGGGGAAGAGTGTGCAGCAAAGAAAAAGAATCTTTGGACGTAGCCTGCCCAAAGAGAAAAAGAGGGAATAATACCGGCAAGAGAAGAGCGAGGATTATTCGCAGATAGTTGTTGGTTGGTTCTTGTTCGTTGGTTCGCCCAACCGACAACCAGCAACCCGTAACACCAGGCGCGCTAAGCTTTCTGCTGTTCCACCCTATGATTCCCGTAAACCTGGCCTTTTTCATTTTCAAAGAATTCGATCTCGAGGTTCTCGCCGTCAAAGACAGCATAGGAGTTGAAATTCATCCACTCTCCCAGATTGATATAACGGCTCTTTCCGTTCTTTAGCGTGTAGTCGATCGGCAGATGGCGGTGGCCGAAGATAAAATAATCAATAGGCTGGCTTTCCAGTTTGCGGTTGGCATAGGCAACCAGCCACTCTCTATCTTCCCCCCGAAACCGTGCCTTTTTCACTTTTTTGACCCTGCGGCTCTTTCCCGACCAGTAATTCGCCAGCCAGATGCCGAAATTGGGGTGTAGCCGTTCGAAGAGCCACTGGCAAATGGGATTGGCAAATACTTTTTTTATAAATTTATAACCCTGGTCGCCCGGGCCCAGCCCATCTCCGTGTCCGATAAGGAAGGTCTTCCCTTTCAGCTCGCGAACGATCGGTTTCCGATAGGTAGGAATATCCAGCTCCTCTTCAAAATAACGGAACATCCACATATCGTGGTTGCCCGTGAAAAAGTAGATGGGAATACCCGCATCCCGCAGGCTGGCCAGCTTTCCCAACAGGCGGGTAAATCCTTTGGGCACGACGGTTTTGTATTCGAACCAAAATTCGAAAATATCTCCAACGAGATAGATCTCAGCGGCATCATCTTTGATAGTGTCGAGCCATCGCACGATCTGTTGCTCCCGTTCCCGGCTACTCAGGCGGGCGTCCACTCCCAGATGAAAGTCTGACGCGAAATAAATCTTCTTCATTCCCTCTTGTGTAAACATATTATAGTGTAAACGGGTAAAGGAGCAAATGTGTATAAAGCAACTTCATTTACCCATTTACACAGCTACACATTTACACCTTTTGCCCCTCAAAGTTACGCTTTCTCCATAACTGTACCGCAATTATCACAGGTACGCAGTTCTTCGGAAGCCATAAATTTGTTGATAGCGGCTTTCAGCTGGGAAACAATGTCTTCCAGTTCGAAGGCATCTTCGTGCAGTTTGTGGTTACAATTTTCGCAGAACCACATTAGTTTATCCTTTTCGCCTTTGTGGCGGTAGCGCTCGATTACCAGCCCGATCGTATTGGCCGGGCGCTGGGGAGAATGCGGAATGCGAGGGGGCAACAAGAACATTTCCCCCTCACGGATGTGGATATCCTGAGGTTTACCTTCTTCATTGATGACCTTCAGGGTGATGTCTCCTTCGATCTGGTAGAACAACTCCTCTCCTTCTTCCCAGTGGTAGTCTTTGCGGCCGTTGGGGCCCCCGACAACCATAACGATATAGTCGTCATTGCCTTTGAATACTTGTTGGTTGCCTACCGGTGGCTTGAGCAGGTGGCGGTGTTCATCTACCCATTGTTGGAGGTTAAATGGTTTGGCTAGTGGCATGTTATTGAATGTTTTGGTAAATCTTAAGCAATGGCTTTCACCGCATTGTCTTTGCGGGCTAAATGCACATCCCTTCCAGTTTGTTCGTTAATTATGTTAATTTTATTGCTCTTAAAATAATGAACTTTTCTCAAAGAAAAAGAAAAGTCTGTAACCAATAACAAAACCTCTTTATGGACTTAGAT
>JAGQXQ010000298.1:0-837 GCA_020436535.1 Phaeodactylibacter sp. | reverse complement strand
GCTATCGAAATAGCCAAACTGGGAGCCAATGTGACACTGGTTTCCCGGTCCCCCAATATTTTGGCCGCCCTTGTCCATGAACTGGATCACAGTCAGGAGCAACACCACGATTTCCTGGTAGCAGATTTTAGTGATATTAAAGGCCTGAGACGCAAAGTGCACGGCCTGGTGGCCGCCAAGGCGGTGCATATTCTCGTCAATAATACCGGGGGGCCGCCGTCCGGCCCTATTCTAAATGCAGAGGAGGCCGAATTCCTGGATGCATACAACAAACACCTTATCTGCAACCACCTGTTGGTGCAGGCCGTCGTACCGGGTATGAAAAAGGAAGGCTACGGCCGTATTATCAATGTCATCTCTACTTCCGTTAAAGCGCCGCTCGACAACCTAGGCGTTTCTAATACGGTGCGCGCCGCAGTGGCCAATTGGGCCAAAACGCTGGCCAACGAACTGGGGCCGGATGGCATTACCGTCAATAATGTACTGCCTGGCGCCACCAATACCGGCCGCCTGCAGGAAATCATCGATAACAAGGCCAAGGCTTCCGGACGCTCCCGGGAAGAGGTGGCCGCCGCCATGCAGGGGGGGATCCCCCTTCGGCGTTTTGCCGATCCCGCAGAACTAGGCGCTGCTATTGCTTTTCTGGCATCGCCGGCAGCCGCCTATATCACCGGGGTGGCCCTGGCGGTGGATGGAGGGAGGTTGAAAAACTTCTGAAAATGAGTGTATAGAAGGAGATCACCGGATAACCGGGCCGTGTTATTATGGGGTTGGGTAAAAGGGAGAGTGCAGTGCTAAAAAAAATACAGGTGACTATTCAGCAATTGGCGCTTAGCT
>JAGQXQ010000701.1 GCA_020436535.1 Phaeodactylibacter sp. | reverse complement strand
CTACAATAGGCACCGGAATCAGGCCGCTAAAGGGGTCCTTCCTTTCCTTCCCGGCTTCTTCCACCTCACTTACGTCGGCGGCCACCACCTTGATGATCACCCCTCCGAGTGCTCGGCGTGAAAGTGGGGCAAAGCGAAGAGGATGAGCCCGAGAAGCACATAGATGAAGATCTCCAGAAAAATAAGGACAATATTGTAAAGTTTAGTGGTCTGTATGCGGTAGTCACGGATTTTGTCGTTAACCTCCACATACGACTCAAAAACGTCTTCATTTTTTCGGCGGTTGACCTTTATTTCTTTAAACCCATTCAGGATATGCCCGAGTTTGTCAAAAAACACGGTTTCCTCCTGGGATACCTTATGCCATAGGTTTCGGAAGGCGTTGGCACGTGCCACATAATAAAACAAGCCAACTGCCATGCCGACCGCTACATATTATTATAAACTTTCAGTTTCAAGTACTTTCGCTTCTTTCGGAATCGTATATAATCTACGACCAGGCTTTTCACCTCCACTACTTCATCTAAGCCTTCCAGTACGAAATACTGTGGCTTCAATTCTTCATCCGTTGTGAAGGGCGTCTCCATGATGATGATGGGATTGTGTTCAAAGTGCTTGTAGGTACTGGAAACGCTGGTCTCTGATTCCCGGATAGAAGCGGCAATACCCGCCCCCAGCACTTTCACACCCTCTGCTTCCTGGATCAGCCCAAATTCAAACAAGTGAAAATAGTATCGCTGAAACAACTCTCTGGACACTTCGTCTTTGGTGTAATTCATAGCTATCTCACTCATATACATTGTGACCTCTGTATATTTATCATCGACTAAAAAGGGCAGGTGGCCATACACATCGTGAAATCGGTCCGGCTGTTCGGAATGATAAAGCTCCTCGATCGAGCGTTCATAGGTATTGATGGGGAATTCGTAATTTAACATCCTCCTAAAATATTCATCATAAGGCACGAAACCAAAAGCCTCGTAAGCCTGCCAGCGCGTTTTTGCGCTGAGAATCTCATTGATCTCGCCCAGGCTGGGAGCGTATTCAACCGGAAAATTCAGGGTTTTAAACCCCTTCGAGTGCATAATGGAAACCAGATTCGAGTTGCTTTTCGGCAGTTCGGTCATCAAGGTACTCCAGACATAGTCGGACTTCTTCATGATAAGGATATTTAGCTAATCTTAGAAACCCACCTCCTTTGGAGGTGGTTATGTACTTTTTAGCTTTGCGTTAAAAACCAGAGCTATGAGTCGGTTCAAGAAATTGTCGCATGTGGTATATTATCATGTTTATCATATAGTTTAGACACCGCTGAAGGGATAGCGGTTTGTTCCGCTGTTTCAAATGTTTGACTACCTGTTACAAGGGGCAGTTGCATCTGTTGCCAGAGCGTAGAATGCCTTTAGAACCCTTTCGACAAATTGTAAGACACCCCCAGTACCCAGAAAAGCTGTAGGGGATTCTCATCCAATTCGGCCGCTCTGCTTTCCTGCTTGTTGCTGCGCAGCGCAAGATCCAGTCCGACACCGAAGCCTTTGACGGCGGTGCTGAAATTGTTGGACCAGGCCCAGTTGGAGAGTTCACTCAGTTTTTTGTAGCTGGCGAATGCGGAGAAATTGGATTTCCAGGCAAGGCCTTTTGCCAGGGCCTGTTCATAATCCACCACCAGCTTGGCGCCCAGCGACCCTTCAAAGTTGAATTCATCTCTGGAGAAAACGAAGTTGTAGTTCAGGGAGTGCAGCGTAGCGCTGAAGTTGGGCGTCGGCGTCCAGGCCAACCCCAGGCTGCCCAGGTCCAGGTAGCTGGGGTTGTTGAATCGGCCGTTCAGGAGGGAGGTCCGGTATTCCATCATGGTGGAGAAAGCCAGTTTTTTGGTGATTTTCCAACCGAATAGCGAGCGGATGTTCAGGACATCGGAAGTCGGACGGAAGCTGTCATTATCATCGGGAATGTCTTTGTCGTCGAATTTTAGCCAGCCCAGGTTGGCCGCCAGGTCATTTTTCCAGAAGTATCTCCGCTGATCCAGCCGCATGAAGATGTTGGCTGCCGCTGCGATGGTGGCGGAGCTAAGGCTGGATGGTTTCCTGGGCAGCCAATTGTCATAATTGGCCAGATTAAGGCCCATCGTCGTAGACAGGCCGCCGCGCCAGCGGGGATAGGGCGTGATCTGATCCTTCAGGGCAATCATTTCCATCTTTAGCGATTCGGACTGGGCAGTGAGGGCCATCAGCTGGGCGTTCACCGTATCCAGCGCTTGGGCCTTTGTAGCCAATAAAACCTGTAGTTCTTCCGTAGTGGGAGGCGTTTTGACCTGTGCCTGAATGGCCGTTATGGCGTAACAAAGAAGTAAGAGTAGAAATTG
>JAGQXQ010000297.1 GCA_020436535.1 Phaeodactylibacter sp. | reverse complement strand
ATCACCCCCTCACCATATCACCCTCTCACCATATCACCCCCTCCCCCTCCCTCACTCCTTATCGATCTCAATCACCATTCCCACTGCACTTTTACTTTCCGTATTGGCTTCGAACGCCACTGTTTTACCCGCTTTGAATTGTATATCTGTTACGCGCGAATTGCCCAAAGCCTCGCGCACTTTCCCTACATAATCGCCGGCCCGGCTGGCATTGATGCGGCTGTTGAACTGCTGAAAATTGATCTCTTCTTTACTGACTACGATAGCGATGTAATCTTTATTGCCGATATCGTCGGCCACCATGGAATAATCTCTGGGGAATACCCGTGTTCCGGTAATGCCACAGTAAGCGGAATGTTTTTCAGTATAGGGGAACAGAACGTAGCTGGAGCCATCTGTTTCCTGGCCGAAAACGTAGATAAAGCATTCGATGGAGTTGGCCACCAGAACTTTGAATTTGTCGCCTTTTTTGATGGGTTTGATGGTTCGGAAGTAGGCGCCATTGTCTTTACTGAACAAGCCGATGGTATTTTTGGAATTCACATCGACCAGGCCAAATTCGACGGCCATGCGGCTTTTATCCTGTTGAGTGGCGGCGGGGTAAACACCATAAGCTTCTTTGGTGAAGTGTTCAAAGTCGCGGTATTTCACCCATCCGATGCCACGGTCGCCCCATTCTGGCCCCCAGCTGTTCATAATCTGGAAGGCGCCGCCCTGCTGATTGTCATCGTAGCCGATGACGCACATGGCATGGCCGCTGAAGCCCGGCATACCATAATCTCGCTGGGAAGGCTGCCAGAGAGGTTGCCCCATCATCGGGCCCATGAAAGACCCCCCTACCATCATGCCGATCACTACGGGATAGCCCTGGGCGAGATGCTGCTTGATGCCCGTGATGTCGGGCTTGTACTGGCTGGCGCCCACCGTGAGGCGGTCAAAGCCCTGAATGCGGTATCGCGAACCGGCCTGTTTCTGGTTGGAAGAAGGCTCATTGGAGCAGTTGCTTTCATCATAGCGAAACTGGCTGAAAGGGAGCCCTCCGTACTGTTGCATGGTTTTCATAGCCTCCAGCATGTAGGCGCCCTGGCAGCCGGTGAGGGCGATCTGGTTGTAGAGGTACGCCGGGCTGAAGGCTACATTATCGGGTTGCTGGCCGGTAGTTTCTGCTTCCAGGATGGTCCTGGCGGCATAGGCGCTGGCCCAACCCACACAGGACCCTTGTCGGCCCTGATGGCGCCGCTGCGGAGCGTATTGCTCCAAGGAAGCCCGGGCCGGCAGGGCGGCCTGGCCACTATAGCCATAGGAGACCGGCTCAAAGACCTTGGCGCGGTCGTATACCTCCTGGTCTAGGGTGGCGCCCAGCGAAAACGCTGAGGTGTCAAATTCTTCAACGGCGCCGCTGCCGCCACTGAGCATCTCACTGCCGCCCAGGAAAAAATACCAAACGGCCCCCACCAGCAGGATGGGGATCAGTAGCTTGGGCCGCTTGAAAAGGAACATCAGGATAAGTGGCAAAAATTTGATCAAGGCATTGGAGCCGCCCCCGCCGGAGCGCTGTCCACCCCCTCCTGACTGGGGTTGCGGGTCGTCTTTTTCCATTCTGATTGGCATAGAATTGTCCGTTTTGGTTTTGCGGTTTAAAAATCAGTATTTTGAACAGGATAACCAAACTTCCATCGGATTAGCTCGCCCCCATGGGGGCCGCAATTTCAGGAAAGTGCTGAGAGCTTGTTTAGAGCTTGCTCCTACTGCAAATCCAGGACTTATGAACCCCGCAATTCTGCGGGACAAGCTCTGGCGTCGCCTTTTATGGCTTATTTGACCGGCCAAACGCGCCAAAAAGGCTTACCCAGAACCTTAACTCCTTGATCTTCATAACGGACCTACTCCAAACATGAATAAGGTATGAAGCTGATTGCTTCTGTTTTTTTGAAACTTTTTGCTTTTTGCTTCGTAAAGAAAGACGGCTGAATAGCATTGAGCTAAGGCTGCAAATCATTCCCAACACTTTCCGTATATTTACCACCCCCCCCTAGGTAATCACAAACTAGACGCAACATAATTTTTGTCCCCCCATTTTGCTACCCCCTGAAAGGTATTATTATGAAACACTATTTACAGACTTACTAAACCCTTTACCCTTATGTACACAGGGACTACAAGCAAGCCAGTAAACACAGAAAAAATGCAGAGGGCAATTTTTGTCCTGGAAACATTAAGCGATGCCAACTCCAAACAAGTGCTGGAAACCATAAAGGGTCATCGGAGTACTACGTTCTTTGAACTGATGATCTACACAGGGATCAACAGTGAAGAACTAGAGGTACTACTGGATAAACTTTGTGATACGGGCGCCATCATTCAGGAGGAAGTAGGCTGGCATTCCCGGTTCTCAGTTGACGAAAAGCGTTTGTCTGCTCTTGCAGCCTGTGCTAAAGCGCTGGCTCGGGGAGCTCGTTTTTGACTAATCCAGAGGGATGTTACCATAATATGCCATATCCATATCCTTTCGGATCTTGACATAATAGGTGACCTGCCCAACGTGATAGGAGAAATGTTCGACCACGTGGATGAGGATCGACAAGCCCGTTTCTTCGAAGGTTTGAACCTGCCGGAGATGGAGTAGGCCAGCTGGCTCTACGGTTCGCAATACGGCTTCAATATCTTGTTGCAATGCTTCCAGCAGTTCCAGCAGGTGAGCAGTGGGCAGCGGGCCTCGTTCCTCAAATTCTTTCCGGCGCTGTCGCGTATCGGGCTGGTTTCCCAGTCCGCTGATAATCCATTGGCGGGCGTTGCCGCACAGATGTAATACGAGGTTGCCCACGCTGTTGGAATGAGCATTGGGCTTGTGCCAGATATCAGGCTCGCTGAGTTGTGCCAGACACTTTTTTAGTCGAGGAAAGGACTCGTCGAAGAGGCGCCGGCGGGCCTCTGCCACCAGAGCATCGCAAAATTGTTGGGGGTAGTCAGCTGGGGGTACTTTCAACTTTTTAGTCTATTTAACATACTCTAAGTATTCAACGCACCACAGACGCTGATCACCTGTCCGGAAACATAGGTCGATAGGTCGGAGCCAAGGAAAACACAGACATCGGCCACTTCTTCAGCCTTGCCCAGCCGTTTCATCGGAATATTGGCAAGGTATCCTTCTTTTACTTTTTCATCCAGCGTATCTGTCATGTCGGTTTCGATGAAACCGGGGGCGATGGCGTTACAGCGGATGCTGCGCGAGCCCATCTCTTTGGCGATCGACTTGGTGAAGCCGATGATGCCTGCTTTGGAAGCGGCGTAATTGGCTTGCCCGGCGTTGCCGGTCACTCCAACGATAGAACTCATATTGATGATGCTGCCTCCGCGGTTTTTCATCATGGGGCGGATGAGGTGCTTGGTCAGGTTGAAAATAGATTTCAGGTTGGTCTGTATCACATCGTCCCACATCTCTTCGGTCATCCGCAACATGAGGTTATCCCGGGTGATCCCTGCATTATTGACCAGAATATCGACCTTGCCGAATTCCTCCAGCACCGCATTGGCCAGCTCTTCAGAAGCCTGATAGGAACTGGCGTCTGACTGGTATGCCTTGGCCTTGACGCCCAATTCGCTGAGTTGGGCAGCCATCGCATTGGCCTGTTCAGCTGACGAGCGGTAAGTAAATGCTACGGCAGCGCCCTGCTCGGCAAAGCGCCGGGCAATGGCTGCTCCGATGCCCCGGGAACCGCCGGTGACGAGAGCTACTTTCCCTTCGAGTAATTTCATGTGTCGTTGATTTTTTTGCAAAGTAACGGAAAAAGAAAAAAAGCCGGCAATTTGCCCAACGCTTTTTGCCGGCCCTGCGTCCTGTCAAAAAACATTCAATAAACTAAGACTATGAAATATACATTCCTTCTTTGCCTGAGCCTGGCGCTCATGCTGTACAGTTGTGAAAAAGACGATATTGGCTTAAAGGACTCCTCTTCCAAAGACCTGGACAGTAGTTCCGATTTTGAATCCAGTGGTTCGATAGGCAGCAGTTCCGGACAGGCCGGAGACAGCACTCTGCAGGCGGGCCAGTTGACGGCCGGTGAGTGGAACGACCTCGACAACTGGCAATTCTGGGAAGGCCTGATCGCCAAGGATACCCTTTCGGAATATCCCGGATACTGGAAATTCGACGACTTTGGGAGGTTGAGCCTGAAGCTAAGCCAGCCCAACG
>JAGQXQ010000296.1 GCA_020436535.1 Phaeodactylibacter sp. | reverse complement strand
CTTCCAACTGCTTAAACAAAACCAACAGCTAGTGTACACTTTACACTAATTCCCCTCTGTTTGATTGGATTTACGTGAATATTTCACTAATTTCAGCGCTGGAATATTTAAGCAAATACCTAGTCGATATTGGGAATGAACGAATTTAACGAATATTTCAAGTCTGCTTTTACCGTTGACAATGTCATTTTCGGGTTTGATGAAGGAGACTTGAAAGTGCTGCTCATCAATAGAGGGGAAGAACCATTTAAAGGAAAATGGGCTCTACCCGGTTATTTCGTTCACCCCGACGAAGACCTGGACACCGCCGCCAAACGCGTATTGGAAGAACTGACCGGATTGGGCAACGTTTACCTGGAGCAGGTAAAGACCTTTGGCACGGTGGGCCGCCACCCCTTTGGAAGAGTGATCACGGTCGCTTACTTTTCTCTGATCAAGATCAGCCATTACACCATTCAACCTTCTTCTATTGCCAAGAAGGCTAAATGGCACTCGGTATCCAGGGTTTCCGAGCTGGCCTTTGACCATAGGGAAATACTGGATGCTTGTTTCAACCGGCTGAAATGGCTGGTACGGTCCCGGCCGGTCGGATTCGAGCTGCTGCCGCCCAAATTTACCCTCACCGAGCTGCAGCACCTCTACGAGGCCATTCTGGAAACTGAACTCGACAAGCGCAACTTCCGCAAGAAGATCCTATCTATGAACCTGCTCATCGACCTCGATGAGACGCAGGAAGGCGTCGCCCACCGCCCGGCTCGCCTGTATGAGTTCGACAAAGAAAAATATGAACAATTCCTCGCCGAAGGTTTCAGCTTTGAATTGAAGGAGAGTAAAAAAAAGGAAAAGAAGCCGCGGAAAAAAGTTAGAGCCAACCTGGCTTAGAGTTCTTCACCCAGCGTATTGAAGATTTTGATGTTAAGCGCTTCCCCATAATTGGACCGATACTCTTCCAACAGATCCAGCAGCGCCTCTTTTTCGCCATCGTACCGATAGGTAAACGTTCGGGAACCGGCAGGAGCGATATCATTTGAAAACTTAAGGGCGCCGTTGCTATTCACTAAAAAGTAACCATAATAGCCCTCTCTCAGAGAATGAATCTTACTGATCGATTGGAGCCGGGCTACAAATTCTTCGGCTACGGCATCTAAAGCCCCATCCTCGAAAGCAATATACCCCCAAATCGTCTCATCGGGTATGCGAAGCAGCTCCGGGCGCAGCAGAATGACGCCGCCGCCATCATCGAGGCTGATATTGTAGGCTTCCGAAGTAACAACAAGCTGCCCGTCGCTCGATATCTTTTTCCGCAGGTCTACAAACAAGGGGAAATACCCGCCAGGCAGGGGCGAATAGGTTCTCATACTGGCGGTTGCCGGCGCCTCCCCTGCTTCGCAACCTTCCTCCCGGATGATTTCATTAATGGAGATGGATAATTCCCGGTTGGTTTGTTGAAAAGTATGATTGATAGTGGCATTTAGGCAGGATTCATTGGCAATGGTGCGGAGGCGAAACTCCAGAAAACGCCCTTGAGGGCTGAGGACTTCCCAGAGGTCCAGATAAAATTCATCATCAACATCAGGAACCACAACCGTATCTTCAAGGGAACTCAGGTTGCAGCCCGTACTGATACACAAAATCATCACCCATGAAAAAATACGGTACATGTTCTTTAGTTTTGGTAAAGTGTTTCAAGAAGTAAAACGGTAAAGGGCATTAAATGCTGCCTGAGGCAACGGGAATTCTAAAGATAGCTTTTTTTTAAATACGTGGCCCTGTTTTTTATGGTGAATCAAAAAAATTCTTAAAGCCACAAAATTGCAGATATAGCCTGAAAAAAAGGGATTCGAATAGGGGAAAGCCCTTACTGGGCGCATCATGAAAGGGTAGGTAGTGGATACTTGTCTAAAAACACTATCCTTTTGTCTATTTTTTTTTTGTGGCTATGCTTTAGCCCATTTCTTAGCGCACTCATTGAACGATTAGGCTTATGAGCTTGTACAATCCAAACCCGGCTGTCTATGATCCGACTCAGAAACATTCGAAAAGCCTACAAAACCGGCTACACACAATTGGAAGTGCTCAAAGGTATCGACCTCGATATTGAAGCGGGCGCCTTCGCTTCCATAATGGGCTCTTCCGGTTCCGGTAAGTCAACCCTGCTCAATATCATTGGAATCCTCGACGAATATGACAATGGCGATTACGAGCTCGATGGAAAAATAATCAAAGGCCTTAGCCAAACCGACGCGGCTCTCTATCGCAACCGTTTCATTGGCTTCGTATTCCAGTCCTTCAACCTCCTGCCCTTTAAAACGGCGCAGGAAAATGTGGCCCTCCCCCTCTACTACCAGAAAATGGACCGCAAAAAACGCCAGGACCTCGCCATGGAGTATCTGAATATGGTGGGCCTGGCCGATTGGGCCGAACACCTTCCCAACCAGCTATCCGGAGGCCAGCAACAACGGGTGGCCATCGCCCGGGCACTGATCACACAACCCAAAGTAATCCTGGCGGACGAACCCACCGGCGCGCTCGACTCAAAAACCTCCTCCGAAGTCATGGAATTATTCAAAAAAGTGAATAAGGAAGGGATGACCGTTATTATTGTAACCCATGAGAACGATATTGCCGCCATGACCCAACGCATTATCCGGTTGCGGGACGGGGTCATTGAGAATGACGGCGCAACCGCTAGTTCTAGTTCTTAACCCGACTTCGAAACCTATGATCGACCTCGACAAGTGGCAGGAAATTTTTAACTCTATACGGCGCCACCCGCTTCGAACTGTTCTTACCGCTCTTGGTGTCTTCTGGGGCATCTTTATGCTGGTCCTCCTACTAGGGGCCGGCCAGGGCTTGCAAAATGGTGTGGAATACGAATTCCGGGATGATGCCACCAATAGTGTCTGGATCCGCAGAGGCGTAACCTCCGTACCCTACCAGGGCCTTCCCAAAGGGCGGCGGATTAAGTTCACTAATGAAGATTACGACCTGCTCGCCGAGCATTTTGATGAAGTGGATCAGATTACCGGCCGTTTTTATCTCTCCGGAGACCAGGCCATTACTTTTGGCAGGAAATCGCTGTCGTATCCCGTAAGAGCTGTCCATCCCGGCCACCGATATCTGGAAAACACGATCATGGAAAGTGGCCGGTTTATTAATGAAACCGATATCAAAGAGTACCGGAAGGTGGCGGTCATTGGAAAAGTAGCACAGAAGGACCTCTTCGGAGAGACGCCTCCTTTGGGCCAAAAGATCAAGATCGGTAGTATTATGTATACCGTAACCGGCACCTATTCAGATACGGGTGGAGATGATGAAATGCGGGTTATCTACATTCCCATTTCCACCGCCCAGAAGGTTTATTCCGGCACCGATGAGATCCACCAGTTGATGTTTACCACCAAGGATATGGAATTGCCTGCTATACAGCAGCTACAGGAAGAAGTAAGAGGGACCTTTGCCCGTCGCCATCAGTTTGATGTCGAGGACCGAAAGGCGCTGTATATATTTGGCGCAGCCGAGGAATTTCAAAAGTTCATGAACCTCTTTGCCGCCATTCGCGCCTTTGTCTGGTTTGTAGGACTGGGTAGTATTATCGCCGGCGTGATCGGTGTCAGTAATATTATGCTGATCATCGTCAAAGACCGAACTAAAGAGATCGGCATCCGCAAAGCGCTGGGCGCTACCCCCCGCTCCATCATCACCATGATCCTGCAGGAATCCATCCTGATCACCGCCGTGGCCGGGTACCTGGGCCTCCTGGCGGGCGTAGGGGCCATCAGCCTGATGGAATCCATCGCTGTGGAATATTTTCGCAATCCCCGGGTCGACCTGGGCATGGGCATCATCGCTACCCTGGTACTGGTGGTATCGGGCGCGCTTGCTGGCCTGATGCCGGCCCGGAAAGCCGCACAGATCAACCCGATAGTGGCGATGCGGGATCAGTAGGGCGCGAAGGGGGGAGAGGGCTGTTTTGTGTTATATGGCTATATGGTTCAATTGTTATATTGTTGGCTCTGGCGGTGCTCCTTTGCTGACCCCAAACAATACAACAATACAACAATACAGCAATACAGCAATAGAACAGTACAGCAATAGAACAATCTAACAATTCAGCAATAGAACAATAGAACCAATACCATGCTCGACCGAGACACCTGGCAGGAAATACTGGGAACGATCAAAAAGCACAAGCTCCGCACCGGGCTGACTGCGTTGGGTGTATTTTGGGGTATCTTTATGCTCATCTTTGTCCTGGGAATGGGCAAAGGCCTGGAAAATGGGGTCTTCCGGGGCTTTGGCGACCGGGCCAAGAACGTCATGTATGTTTGGCCGGAGCGGACGTCTCAGCCTTACAAAGGGTTTCAGCCCGG
Organism: Phaeodactylibacter sp.; assembly: GCA_020436535.1. Taxonomy (GTDB): domain Bacteria; phylum Bacteroidota; class Bacteroidia; order Chitinophagales; family Saprospiraceae; genus JACJXW01. The sequence continues at coordinate 1,788 of JAGQXQ010000296.1, read as the reverse complement.
GCGGCGCCCGAAGCTAAGGCTCGAAGATATAACCGCCATCCGCCAGAATATCCCGGACGTGCAATACATAGCTCCCCGCCTTTCGCTGGGTAGCGTGCCGGTATACTACAAGGATATTGGTGACAGTTACGAAGTCCGGGGTGAACTGCAGGATATGATCCGCATCGAAGCGCTGCAGTTGCACAAGGGGCGGTATATCAATGATCTGGATATCAGTGACAGCCGGAAGGTTGCCGTCCTGGGGCAACGAACAGCGGAAGTCCTCTTTGGAGAAAAAGACTGCATTGGGGAATACATTCGGATCAAAGGAGTCGAATTCAGAGTGGTCGGAATTTTTGGCCCCTTGCAGATCAAACCCTGGACAGAGAGCGACCTGGAGGCAGTAGTCATTCCGCTGACCGCCATGTATCGCACCTTCGGGACCGGCGAGCGCGTGGATTATTTCATCTGTTCAGCCGCGCCCAATGTGCTGGTCAGTACTATAGAGCCGCAAGTGAGAGCCTTACTTAAAAAACGGCATCACGTAGCGCCGGACGACCCCCAGGGCATCGGCGGATTCAACCTGGAAACGGAATACCGGAGTGTGGTCAACCTATTTGGCGGCATCCGGGCCTTCCTCTGGTTTGTAGGCATCGGCACCCTGCTGGCGGGTATTGTTGGGGTGAGCAATATCATGCTCATCACGGTGAAAGAGCGGACCAAGGAGATCGGCATCCGGAAAGCGATGGGTGCGCCACCTCGTTCTATCATCAATATGATCCTGGCGGAGTCCATTGCGATCACTTCCATTTCAGGATATTTGGGCCTCATCGCCGGGACTTTTGTCATCGGCGGCCTCAACTACCTGATGATGGCCAATAACCTGGAGCCGGATAATTTCTATAACCCTCAAGTCAACCTAACAGTTGGCCTGGGCGCCATTCTACTCCTCATCCTGGCTGGCGCCGCCGCCGGGTTTATCCCGGCAATCCAGGCTGCCCGCGTCAACCCGGTGATCGCACTGAAGGATGAATAAGGGGTGGTTGGGCTATCCGCCTCTGGTGAACAGGATAAAATTGAACATCATAAAAAAAGAAGTATAATGAACAAAGGCTGCCTTATCGGACTTGGAGCTTTCCTCATCATCGCCACTATTGGCCTGAGCGTTTACTTTTACCAGCAAAATAAAAGAGCGCCGGATAATTTCGAATCGGAAAAACCCGTACTGGCCGACATCGTAAAGAAGACCGTAGCTACCGGCGCCATTCGGCCGCGACAGGAGGTGCAAGTCAAACCACAAGTGTCTGGGGTGGTCGATGAGCTTTTCGTCGAAGCCGGGCAGATGGTCAAAAAAGGGGACAAACTGGCCCGCATTAAGCTGGTGCCCAGCGAGGTGAATATCAACAATGCCCAGTCTAACGTAGAACTGGCCCGCCTGCGCCTGCAGGAAGCTCAGCGCGAACTGGAACGCCAACGGGAGGTGTACAAGAAGAACCTGGATGTGGAAGAAGCCCGCGTCAGTTTCGAGAATGCTGAACAGGAAGAGGAACGGCAGCGAAAACTGTTCGAGGAGGGTGTAGTCTCTCAGCAGGACTACAACCGCTTCAAGGTAGACCTGGAGATCCGGAAGGCCGCCCTCGATAATGCCCGGATTATATCGGGCAACAACATCAAACAGTTTGAGACCAATGTCGATATCCGCCGACAGGAACTCAATGCCGCCATCAACAACCTGCAGCTGCTGCGCGAAGGGGCCAGCAACAATTCCAAACAGGTGGCTAATGTCGTCACCTCCACCCTCGATGGCAT
>JAGQXQ010000295.1:4909-7589 GCA_020436535.1 Phaeodactylibacter sp. | reverse complement strand
TATTTGCATAACCGGCTGGCCGGCCGGGCCGGCAATGCCCGCCGTACTTATGGGCTGGCTTTTGCCTTGGTGGCCGTCTATTGCCTGCCCGGGCTGTTCTACTTGTCGGCTTCCAATGCCAAGCACGAGGCGGTTCGCCAGGAATTTACCCGCCTGCACCCCGTCCTGCGGTTGGGCGTGAGCACGCTTACCTTTTTGGATAAAAACCTGATCGTCACCGATGTCGGCCGGCAGCCGGAGGACTACGGCAGGATGGGGCTGCCTGCTAAGGGCCATTCCCTGCATTACCTCCAGAGCAGCGGCTATGCCCACGCCGTGGACCTGCGCACCATACAGCAGGGCGAAATCCGGAATGCCCTGGTAGCGGGCTACTTCCGGCTGATGGGGTTCAACACTCTGCGCCATGTGGGCACTGCGGACCACTTGCATGTTTCGTTGATGAGCCACGGCCGGCCGGGAGGGATTTAGAAAGTTCGGCTTTGATTGATTGTGGGCAAAATTCAATACTAATCGCTCAACTGTCCCCAAGAACTATGTCAAGGCCATCATGAACGAGGCAGCAGCAGCCCCGGTTCCTAACAGCAACATGGCCGCTTCCGGATGGCCATCCTCTTTGGTTGTCTAACCACACCCCCAGCAGGCTCTGCAAGTTACTGCCTCGCTCGGCGCTTGCCATGGCCGTACGTCCTCGCCTTGTGCAGCTCGCCCATTTTACCGACGCTTGCCGTACGTATGGGCTCGCTTCCGCGGCTGCGGGCGCTCCGCCATGGCAGCGGCTCGCTGCGGCAGTAAGCTTGCAGTGCCTGCTGGCTGTGCCGGCGCTCGGGCCAGCGGGTGCTTGCTGCTTTTTCCGCGCTGTTATGCTTTTCTATTATGTTGTCTTCTATCGTTTCTACTGTTTCTTCCTATTCTACCGCGGGCTTCTCCGGCTCGCGTTCTGCTTCTTCATCCGCTGCTTCTCTGCCGGGGCAGCTGGCGGCGGCGCTGCCGGCCTCCTGCTCGGTGCTGGTGGGCTGCGCTTCGGGGGTTGACGCGGCAGTGCGGGCGGCTCGCCCGTCGGCGCAGGTGTTCCGGGCTTCGGCTTTTGGCTCCGGGGCTTTTGCTTTTCCGGCGCGTTCGGCGGCGCTGGTGCGGGCGGTAGCGGCTGGGCGGGGCTGTTTGGTGGCGTTCCCGGGCGGGCCGTGCCCTGGGGCTGTCCGGGTTAGCCGGCAGTTTGCAGGCCAGGGCTCGGGCTCCTGGGGGTCGGTGGCTATGGCCCTGGGGCTAGGTTTGCCGGCGTTCGTCCTGGCGCCGCTGCCGGCGGGGGCTGCTGAGGCTTGGCGGGCGTGGTGTGGGCCGCTGGCTGTCCGGTTTTCCTGCGTAGGCGGGGTTGGCGGGCAGTGCTGGTTGTGCTGCCCGGCGGCTCCATTACAGGGGCGGTTGTTGTAGGCGCATGGCTCCCGGCGGTGCGCTGCCGGGAGCTATTGCTTGATCAACTTCTTGGTGACGAGGGTGTGCTCTCCTTGCCGGGCCGACAAATAGTATAGGCCGGGCGGCAGGCCGGCTAAGTTGAGGCTAATGGTTTTGCTGGGGGTGATGTTTTTTGTTTGAAGTTCTTGCCCGGAGGTATTGCTGAGGGTTATCGTTACATGGCTCCTTTCCTGCCCCAGGTTGATGGTAACCCAGTCGTTGCAGGGGTTGGGGTAAACCTGAAATTGGATGGCGCCTGGTTCCTCGGTTCCGGAAACCGGCTCTAGTTGGATGTACCGCAGGGCGTGGTTGCCAAAATCTACTACATATAGGCGGTTGCGGCTGTTATCTAATGTTATCCCTCTTGGGAAATTGAACTGGGCTAAGGTGTCCAATCCGTCTTCAAAGCCGGCTGCTCCGGATCCGGCAAAGGTGGTGACATAGCCGCCGGGCGTTATCTTTCGTACCCGGTTGCTGGAGCCGTCGCCCACATAGACGTCTCCGCTGGGGGTGGCGTGGCAGGCGGTGGGCACGTTGAACCGGGCGGTTGCTCCGGGCCCGTCCTGGAAGCCGCCGGCGTCGGGGCCGAAGCCGCCGCTTCCGGCGAGGGTGGTTACAGACTGGTTGGTGTCTATTTTCCGGATGCGGTGGTTGTAGGCGTCGGCTACGTAGATGTTGTTGCTTGCATCGATGGTAAGTTCGGTTGGGGTGTAAAACCGGGCGCCGGTGCCGGTGGAATCGACGTAGCTGCCTACGCTTTGTACGCCCATGGAGGTTCCGCCGCCTGCCCAGGTTGATACTATTCCGCCGGTAGATATCTTCCGTATCCGGTGGTTCCAGCTGTCGCTAATGTATAGGTTGCCTTGGTTGTCTATACAGATTCCTCGTGGGTAGTTGAACTGGGCTTCCAGGGCGGGCCCGTCTGCGTAACCGGGGCTGGCGGTGCCGGCGATGGTGGTTACTTCGCCGGATGGGGAGATTTTACGGATGCGCTGGTTTAAAAAGTCAGAAACGTATAGGTTGCCTTCTGGATCGAAGCACAGGTTGATCGGGCTGTTGAACCTGGCTTCGTTTGCCGGGCCGTCTGCATATCCGGCGATGCCGGCGCCGGCGTAAGTGGTTACCTGGCCTTCTGTGCTGATTTTGCGGATGACATGGTTGTTGCCGTCGGCTATATACAGGTTGCCTTCCGGGCCGAGGGCGATGCCAAAGGGGTTGTTGAAACGGGCAA
>JAGQXQ010000295.1:0-4741 GCA_020436535.1 Phaeodactylibacter sp. | reverse complement strand
TGGTGAAAGGTTTGCGCAGTGAATATAGATAATTAACCGAAAACATGGGGCAAACAATTCTATGCTACAGTATTTCCTGGTTTTTTGCCCATGCTCTGCTCGGCAGGCTGCTCCGGTTGCTGCCTTGCCCGGCGCTTTCCATGGCCGTTCGTTGGGGCAGCTCGCCTGCCACAGGCACGGTACACTTTGACCCTCTTCTTCCTTCTCAATAGATGGCTGTAAGTGCTGATGGTAAAATCTGGTTACAACATGATGGTACCGATTTGATCGTAGCGCAAAAATTGTTGGACCAGGGTATACCTAAAACGGATATTGTTTTGGCTTTTCATGCTCCTTTTGTACGGGAGGATACGGGGTTTGCTTTGTCGTAGCGAGGGCTCACCAATTGCTCCGTGCAGGAGTGAATATATTCCCGAAAAGCTCCGTTCTTTTGTTGTAGTTTGGCCACTTCACTTTCCTTATTCCATATCCCCACTTTTAATTCCTCCAGGAAATCCTGACATCAAAAACAATGTTTTCAGGCTAACTGCCCCATTTCCCCTATCTTCCCACCGGAAAACAGCAAAGGGTGTCTACACATTCTGTAACACGCTAATGCTACCGCTATGAAAACCACCTTTTTCCTCCTGCTCTGCCTGCTGGCCCTGTGCGGCTACGGGCAGCAATCTTTTCCTTCCAAAGATAGAACGCCCATCGTTACCAATGTCCTCGATCTTTTCCAAAATGCTCGCTGCTTGCAGCGGGGCGAGGCTACCGAACAGCTCGAAGCGTACGGCTTCCACCGTTTCCGGCAGCTGGCGGCCTTCTATGAGCCGATGGGCACCTATCCTTTCTGTATCTATTTCCGGGAAAATGAAGATGGGCCGCTGTACTTGCTTTTCAAGGGCTTTTGCCGCGGGATGCATGTGACGGTGCCGGTGGCGTACCGGGGCTTTTATTATGTGGTGGTGTTCGATGAGCAGCGGCCTTCGTTGCTGGTGGTTGACACCCGGCAGCGGGAAATGGGCGTCCGGTATGCTGCGGCTTGTGTGCTGCATAATTAAATCCTGAAGCTATGAAAACTGTTATTCTTTTTCTTTTGCTGCTCTTCTTCTTTTCCTGTGAGCAGGGCGCTTTTGTGGAAGAGCCGATGGCTGCCTCGGATGAGGTGGCGGCTGTCCAGGCTGATACGCCGGCATCTTCCTCTGCCTGCCCTTACCCGAAGTACGACCCGCCGGATATTGTGCCGGGCACCAGTTGCCAGGACCCCTGCCAGTTCGTCTACGAGGGCTGGGTGGATTTTGAAGAGGGCTTGTTGGATATCAACTGCCAGCGGCTGCCCCTCTCCTCCCCTTCTTTGTCGTTCAGCATCGACAGCACGCTCATCCGCCAGGTGGGAGTGGGTTACCTGAAAATCCTGCGCATCCAGGCGCCAGGCATCGGGGCGTGGTGTGCCGACAAGGCCTTCTTCCTGGCGGAGGGCTGCCCAGCACCGGAGCGCACTTTTCTTTATGTCGGCCACGACGGGGTGAGCGAGTTCCGGGTTGCCTGGCCAAAGGGCTTCTGGGATTGTGTTGCCGGGAAACGGATCAATTTTCGGTTGATCGCCCGAAATCCGCTGGGGCTGAGGGGGGAGGGCGAGCCTTAATAGGTTGCTGGACATTTGCTGGGCGGTGTAAACGTGTAAGCGTGTAAAAGAAGGGGGCTCTCAATCGTTTACACTTTTCCACATTTCCACCTTTACACAAATGGGCCCCAAATGCCCAGTAGCGTGAGCTTTTTCCCATCTACCATGTCGCATCTGTCCTCCTGGAGCCGGCGTTGCCGGCTCCAGCTTTTTATGCAGATAAAAGTTTACCACCAAAATATTGACAACCCGTACGCTTTTCGCGTATATTACGAACGCAATGGGTAGCTGTTTCCTGGAAACGGCTGCCCATTTATTTTTTTATCCAGCTACCCATGCGGATTCTTTTGCCGGCAGCCTCTCGGGGCTGCTTTTTTTGTTTGACCAATTTTATAAAGCTATGAAAACTACAATTATTTTGGCGGCCTTCGTGCTGGCCGCCACTCTTTCTGCTTGCGGCGAGGATCCATTCTTCGAGGTGGAAGCGCCCGCTGCTTTACCGCTCAAGGAGCAATTGCAAAGCGACGAGGAGTATTGCTTTTGCCGCCTGGCACCGGGTGATTTTGATCCGGGTATGCTGGAAAGGGAGCAGTTGCAGGACCAGGACGAGATGGATGGCCCGGATGGTGAGCCGCTACTGCCTGGCAGGGAGGCTCCGCTTGGCCTGCGGCTGAAGGAACAGCTGCAGAATGAACCGGATAGAGGGCTTTGTGAGGGGTGTGCCCCTTGAGTATTGGACGGAGGGGAAAGTGGGTAAAACCGCTTTCCCTTCTTTCTGGGTTAACAGGTTCTCATTTCCTTCATCCGGCGAGTGTGTCAAAATGTAAATCCATTTCTCTGCTCCTCCATTCGGCCAAAAGCCAATCCTAAATGTTTATTCTACAATACATCTTGCTTTTCCTTTCTGATCACTACCGGTCTCTTCATAGGGTATAACCCGAAAAGGATTCAATATGGACAACTCCCCCCATGGCCAACAGCGTACCGCCTTTAGCAGTGAGACGCATAGCATCATTATCGACGCAGAGAGCAATAAGGTTTTTATTGTGGAAGACGCTACTGGCAAACGGTTCGCTACCCTTTTTGGCCATTCGCGTGGTATATTGTGTAAGGCGCTTGGCGCGAGCGAAAAACGCATCGCTACTGGATCTGCGGACCGCACGGTAAGGGTTTGGATGGTCAATACGGGAAAGTGCGCCTGTACTTTTTTTGGCCACGCGGGGCCGGTGCGTTGTGTGGGATTCAGCAATGACGAAAAGCTGATGGTAACCGGAGGGGCAGGCCATAGGGCCATTGTATGGGATGTCAATGCCTCTAAGTGCATTGTCCCGCTTATCGGCCATTCCGGTGAAGTGATTTGTGCGGTTTTTAGCCCTGATGGGCAACGGGTGGTTACGGGGTCGAAAGACGGCACTGCCTGGGTTTGGGATGCTTATACGGGCAAGCCTGCTTTTTTCCATCTCAACCACCATTCCGAAGTGTTGTGCGTGGCATTCAGCCCCAATGGGCGGCGTATTGTTACCGGGGCTACAGATCATACGCCTATAGTATGGGATGCCTCCTCTGGAAAGCGCCTCTTAATGCTTCATGGCCACCAGGCTGCGGTTGTGCATGCTGGATTTTCTGAGGATGGCGGCCTTATCGTCACTGCTTCTGCTAAGGGGGTTTTCAAATTTTGGGATATCCAAACTGGCGGGTGTGTTCAGACGGCGCGTGCATGAAGTATTCCATATTGCTGCGGTGGTTTTGTCTTCTGGAAGGCGGGTATTCCAGGACGAGGCAAGGAATGCAAACTTATTGCAGCAAATTTTCTTTACTCGCCTTTATCTCCCAATAGTAATTTCAACAATCGTTGTTGTTCTTTCAATCATGCCGGCCTCTGCCTCGCCCGTTGTGATAATTGATGCAGCAACACCGCATTTTCATTCCGGATTTTCTCATTCTCTGAAGCTACTTCTTGTATTCTTCCGGTTAGTTTTACCAATTGCGCCAATGCCGCTTCTATCTGAGGTTGCAAACCAACCAATATGCCTTCTTGGGTGGTTTGTTGCAGAGCCTCCGACTCCATTCTATCCTGTTGGGCATACCAATTCTCCAATTGCTGCTTTTCTTCCCCGGAAAGTTCTTTTCCCCGGGTGGCCTTATCATGGAGTTCACGCCCTTTCTCGTCTGTAATTGTAGTCATTGGTATTCTTTTATGGTATCTAACAAATTTACAACAATTTCTATTCATCTGGAAAGGCTTATTTTCGGAATATAGCCCCAGTTGAATGATTTCATTTTGCCGCCTGCCCAGAGGTTCCAATATTAACCTGTCACGGATAGGGGCTGATTACTACAGACAGCAACCCTAATCCCGTCCCCCTTTACTCCTATCCGGCAGGGGGACAAAACTCCCATTATGTCTCCCCCCCATACCCCCCGGTACTATAAAACTTTTTTCGCCAAATCCTTAATTCATTGACTTTTACCCTGTCACAACCGTATATTGAACCTTTGCTGAAAACAGGTTCCAAATTTCTAAACTTAAAAAAGGCAACGGTTGGCTTTATAACCCTCAATAGGTTCAGGCAAAGCCATAAACTTTACCCGGCACTGCCCGAGCCCTAAACCCAACAAAGCACGGCTAAGCCCTAACCCTCAACAAAGCACCGGCCAAGCCCTAAACCATCACACCAGAACCATCAAGGGTAGCACCAGAAAATTAACGCAAACCAAAACTCAAACCATGGTTTCCGACATCGAGCTGCCCACTCGCCAGCAACTGGACCTCCTCCTTTCCCGCGCCAACGCCAAATACCAGCTGATCGCTCTGCTGATGATGGACGCCGGGCTGCGGGTCACCGAAGTGGTGCGCCTGCAGGTGAAGCATGTGCGGCCGATGGAACAGCAGCTGGTGGTGTTTAGCCTGAAGAAACGGGCGCATTCTAAAGACAAGTTTCGGAAGATTCCCATCACCAGCCGGATCATCGAGGCGTACGCCAATTATCGCCGCCGGGCGAAGGGCGTGGATTGGAATGATCCGGAGGCTTACCTTTTTCCGCCTTCCGGCCAGAGCGGCCAGGCTCACCTTTCGCGGAAGTCGGTTTACCGGCGCATCATGAAGTATACGAATAATACGGTGAACCCGCATAT
>JAGQXQ010000294.1 GCA_020436535.1 Phaeodactylibacter sp. | reverse complement strand
GGTTTTTTGCTTAACATACCGACCTCAAGGGCAGGCATTTGCTAACCGCCAAAAGCTAACTGCTGAATAGTTACAAGCGGGAACGATAATAGAGTTGATGCGACGGAGGCTGGCGATGAACTCGTCTTCCTGGGGAAAGGCATTGTCTTCAATGAGGAGCAATTCCAGTTGCTCTCGCCCACACGAAGCGGCAGCTTGCGCAATGGGGGCAGTATTTGAGGAAGTTTAACAGGCCTGCCCTTCAGCAAATGTGTCTATGATAGTTATGCCAGTTCATTCTCCTCCATCCACTCGTCGTTAAAAACCGTACTCAGGTAATTTTTACCAGAATCGGGCAAGAGCAGCACGACTACCGCGTCTTCGTCCAGCTTTTGGGCAACTTTCACCGCCCCGGCGATCACCGCTCCGGCCGAAGACCCTACCATCCAGGCTTCCTTTCGGGCTGCCTGCCGCGCCATACCGTAGGCTTCTTTATCGGAAACAGTGATGACTTCGTCAACCAGGCTGAGGTCGATGGTATCCGGCAGGAAATCCTGGCCGATGCCTTCGATCTTGTAGCCTTGCGCTTTGCCTTCTGTACCCTCGTAGAAGTGGCGGTAGAGGGAGCCCTCGGCGTCGATGCCGATCACCCGGATATCCGGGTTTTGCTCTTTGAGGTATTTTGCCGTGCCCGTAATGGTGCCGCCGGTGCCCATGCCGGCGATAAAGTGGGTGATGCGCCCGGCGGTGTCCCGCCAGATTTCGGGCCCGGTGGCATGGTAATGCGCCAAGGGGTTATTGGGGTTGGCGTACTGGTTCGGGCTGAAGGCATTGGGCGTTTCTTTCACCAGGCGCTCCGCTACCTTATAATAACTCCGGGGGTCGTCGGGGGCGACGCCGCAGGGGCAGACGACAACCTCCGCGCCATAGGCCTTAAGGATATTGCGCTTCTCCTGGCAGACTTTGTCGTTCATGGTGAAAATGACTTTATAGCCTTTCACCACCGCCGCCTGCGCCAGCCCGATGCCGGTATTGCCGGATGTGGGCTCGATGATCGTCCCGCCGGGTTGGAGCAGGCCCAGCCGCTCGGCCGCTTCGACCATGGCGATGCCGATGCGGTCTTTGCTGCTGCCGCCGGGGTTGAAAAATTCCATCTTGGCCAAAATCAGGGGAAGTAAGCCTTCATTGAGGCGATTCATTTTTATTAAAGGCGTGTTGCCAATTGTACACAGAATATTATTGTGATATTTTATGCCTGCGTAATTTGCCACTTTCGGGACATTACGAGCGGGAGCGATTGTTTCCGTCATGATGAAAATTTTGATATTAGATCATTGAATGATGAGTAGTGTAATAGAAGCCATGCTTTTTTATCCATGTGGCTTTCGTAAGCCGGAATACCACGACTGTCCTTAAATCTTCTTTCTGTATACCGATTTCATCAAAGCCCAGGCTCTGTATACATTTTTGTGAAGCGTAGTTATCAATGTGGCGGCGCCCGACTATGGTTTCAGCAAAATTATTTTCAAAAACGGCGTTAATTAAAGTTGTGGTGACTTCTTTGCCGATGCCATTTTTCCAGTAAGCAGGATTAATGGCAATTGCTATTTCTATTGTTCTTTGTTTGCAATATTTGCTGATGATTAAGCCGACAGTTCCTACTAACTCGTCCGTTTCCTTTAAGATGATCCCCAATTGGCCAAAATCATTTTTTTCATAGCGTTCGATTTGGGTATCAATCCACGCTTTTGCCATTTCGTAACGCGTCCTGTTCAGGTCAATTCCCAAATATTTTAGATTTGGGTTGTTCTCATAAAAATCCA
>JAGQXQ010000048.1:14215-21526 GCA_020436535.1 Phaeodactylibacter sp. | reverse complement strand
CGATCTGCGCCTGGTTGTAAGTGTGCGCTACTTCGAATGTATCGCTGGTGCCGTCAGAGTGATGAAGTAGCACCTTGAGGTTCTTGCCGGGCGCTATGCTGTCAAAACCGAGCAGGTCGACCTTGTCGTCCTGGCGGATCTTTTCGTAGTCCGCCGGGTTGACGAACGTCAGCCCCAACATACCCTGCTTCTTGAGGTTGGTCTCGTGAATACGGGCGAAAGACTTCACGATAACGGCCTTAACGCCCAGGTGGCGGGGCTCCATAGCGGCGTGCTCGCGGGAAGAACCTTCTCCGTAATTCTCTTCGCCGAATACCACCGTACTAATACCGGCAGCCTTGTACTTGCGGGCGGAATCAGGGACCGCCATGAATTCTGCCTTGGTATCACTATCTGCGAAGTTGGCCACCTTATTCGCCGCATCATTGAAGTAGTTGATGGCGCCAATGAAGCAGTTGTTGGAAATGTTGTCCAGATGGCCGCGATATTTCAGCCAGGGGCCAGCCATAGAAATGTGGTCAGTTGTACACTTACCTTTGGCTTTGATCAGGATACGCATGCCTTTCAGCTGCTCCTGAGTGATCGGCTGAAACGGTGTCAACAGCTGAATGCGGTTAGACTTGGGGTCTACCTTCACTTCCACATTGCTTCCGTCTTTGGCAGGCGGCTGGAAACCGGCGTCTTCTACAGCGAAGCCTCTGGTCGGCAATTCGATGCCGCTAGGAGGATCCAGCATCACTTGCTCTCCATTCTCGTTGGTCAGGCTATCGGTCAGGGGATTGAAGGTCAGGTCGCCGGCAATAGCCAGGGCGGTGACGATCTCCGGAGAAGCCACGAAAGCGCGGGTCTGCGGATTGCCATCGTTGCGCTTGGAGAAGTTGCGGTTGAAGGAGGTGATAATGGAATTGGCCCGGTTGGGGTCATCGGTGTGACGGGCCCACTGTCCGATACAGGGCCCGCAGGCGTTGGCCAGCACGACGCCGCCCATCTTTTCGAAGGCGTCCAGCTGCCCATCGCGGGCGACGGTATAGCGGATTAGTTCGGAGCCCGGCGTCACGGTGAATTCGGATTTCACCTTAAGTTTTTTGGCCACCGCCTGGCGGGCCAGAGATGCGGCGCGGTCCAGGTCTTCGTAGGAAGAGTTGGTGCAGGAGCCGATCAGGCCCACTTCCAGTTTCTGCGGATAGCCATTTTCTTTAACCGCCTTGGCAAATTTGGAGATCGGCCAGGCCAGGTCCGGCGTATACGGGCCGTTGACGTGCGGCTCCAGCTCAGAGAGGTTGATCTCAACCACCTGGTCAAAGTATTTCTCCGGATGGGCGTAACATTCGGGGTCGCCGGTCAGGTGCTCCCGAACACCATCTGCCAGCTCGGCCACTTCGGCGCGTTCGGTGGCGCGCAGATAGCGGCTCATGGCCTCATCGTAGCCGAAGGTAGAGGTAGTCGCTCCGATCTCGGCGCCCATATTACAAATGGTGCCTTTGCCGGTACAGGACAATGATTCGGCGCCCGGGCCGAAATATTCCACGATAGCGCCGGTTCCGCCCTTAACCGTCAGGATGCCGGCTACTTTCAGGATGACATCTTTAGAAGAAGTCCAGCCGCTCAGCTTACCGGTCAGCTTCACGCCGATCAGTTTGGGCATCTTCAGTTCCCAGGGCATACCGGCCATGACGTCCACCGCATCAGCGCCGCCTACACCGATAGCGACCATCCCCAGGCCGCCGGCATTGGGCGTATGCGAATCCGTGCCGATCATCATGCCTCCCGGGAAAGAATAATTCTCCAGTACGATCTGGTGAATGATGCCGGCGCCCGGCTTCCAGAAGCCGATGCCGTATTTATTGGAAATGGAGGACAGGAAATCATACACCTCCTTATTGACGTCATTCGCCTTGGACAAATCTTTATCGGCGCCTACTTCCGCCTCTATAAGGTGGTCGCAATGCACCGTAGAGGGTACCGCCACTTTGTCGCGGCCCGCCGTCATGAACTGCAGCAAGGCCATTTGTGCGGTGGCGTCCTGCATAGCAACACGGTCCGGTGCAAAAAACACATAGTCCTTCCCGCGATTATAGTTCTGAAGAGGCGATTCGGGGTGGAGGTGAGCGTAAAGGATCTTTTCAGTTAGAGTGAGCGGATGGCCGAGTTTTTTTCGGGCTTCGGCCACTCTTTGGGGCAAGGCCTTATAGAGGGCCTTGATCATATCGAGATCGAAAGGCATAGCTTAAAATTTTTTATGTTCTTGAAGTGATAATTGGACACGTCGATCCACGAAGCGAAAAGGCCGGAAATACCTTTGTATTTCTCGTTTTATTCGCTTTTTTTGGGTCAACAAATGTACAATTTTTAGGCAACTTTTAGCAAGCTGCCTATAATATAGATAGCATTGACCGAAATTTTGTTTCGCCCCTAAACGTAATAATGAAAAAATATCTTCTTAATTCGCCCCGCCTGGGCTTCCGCCAATGGGAAGAGGCTGACCTGCCGGCTTTTATCGCCATCAACCAGGATGCCGCTGTGATGAAACATTTCCCCGCTACGCTGCCCGCGGAGGCAACCGAAAAGCTTTTCCGGCGCTTTCAGCAGCACTTTAGCGATTACGGTTATTGCTTTTTTGCTGCGGATCGTCTGGATACAGGCCGTTTTATTGGCTTCATCGGCTTTTCTCATCCCCGGTTTGACAGCTTTTTTACGCCCTGTGTCGAGATCGGCTGGCGGCTGGCCCGCTCCGAATGGGGGCAGGGGCTAGCCACTGAGGGCGCTGGTACATGCCTGGATTATGGCTTCACTCAACTGGGCTTCCAGGAGGTCTTTTCTTTCACTGCTACTACCAATAAAGCATCTGAACGGGTCATGCAAAAGATCGGCATGGAAAAGGCCGGAGAGTTCGGCCATCCGCTGTTGGAGAAGGATAGCCCATTGTACAGGCATGTGCTATATAGGATCGGCAAGAGTTAGTGCTATTATGCTATTAAAAGTGTAACTATTCAGCAATTGGCGCTTAGCTATTGGCCATTGGCGCCCGTTGCCCATAAAAATGGGATATAAGCTTAAGCTACCGGTTTTTTGCTTAACATAACAACCTTAAGGGCAGGCATTTACTAAACGCTAACCGCCAAAAGCTAACTGCTGAATAGTTACTTAAAAGTAACCCTAAATACATACTGTAATGTACCCTTACAAAGTTGAATACATTTACGCTTCTTCCGAAAAGAAGAAGTGGTACCAATCGAAAAACCCGGTTGATGCCTGGACTCTAGCCAAAGAACTGGAAGCGCTTCTGGTAGAATCCCATTCGAAGGGTTATGAACTGGTTGATATCGCGCCGGTCCTGACGCATGAAATCATACAAGGTAGTTTTGCCGCCAGCCGGACAGACGGTTTGATCGTGACCTTCCGGCAGCTTAAATCCCCTGAATGATAATGGCGGAATTCCAAAAAATCGTCGTCAAAGTAGGTACCAATGTCCTGGCGAGGGCAGACGGCCTGCTCGACCTCACCAGCATCAGCCACCTGGTAGATCAGATCGCAGCCCTCAAACAGTCGGGAACGGAAGTGATCCTGGTGTCTTCCGGAGCGGTAGGCGCAGGGCGCAGCCTGTTCGATGTGCCGGAAGGCATGAGCAGAGTGGTGCGCCGACAAGTGCTCTCCGCCATCGGGCAGGTGCGGCTAATGGAGATCTACCGGCAGCTGTTCGCCAACCATGGGTTGTTCTGTGCGCAGGTGTTGGCCACCAGGGAAGACTTCCAGGGGCACACGCATTACACCAATATGAAAAACTGCTTCCTGGCCCTGCTGCGCGACAGAGTGGTACCCATCGTCAACGAGAACGATGTGGTATCGGTGAGCGAGCTCATGTTCACCGACAATGATGAACTGGCCGGCCTGGTGGCCGCCATGACCAACGCGCACGGCCTTATCATCCTCAGCAGTGTAGACGGGCTGCTTTCCGCCCCGCCCGGCGAGCCGGGCAGCGAGGTCATCCGCGAGATCGCTTACGATGACAAACAATGGCTCAAAGTCATTGCTCCGTCGAAGTCCTCTTTTGGGAGGGGTGGCATGCACACCAAGTTCCGCATCGCGCAGAAAGCCGCCAAAGTGGGGATTACCACCATCATTGCCAACGGCCGCCGCGCCAATATCCTGCCCGATATTCTGAGGGGAGATTTTGTCGGCACCCGCTTCCTTCCCGCCGAATCCCTTTCCAATGTAAAGAAAAGGCTGGCCTATAACGTGGCGGAAAGCAAGGCGGCCATTTACATCAACGCCGGGGCCGAAGCAGCCCTCTGCTCACCTGAAAAAGCCTCCAGCCTGCTACCCGTCGGAATCACCCATATCGAAGGGGACTTCCAGAAGGGGGATATCGTCCGGATCGTCAATACCGCAGGGCAGCCCATCGGCCTGGGACAGGCGCAATACGGTTCAGACACTGCGCGGCAATATATGGGCCAGCAGGGAAAGCGGGCACTGGTGCATTATGACTACCTGTATATAGAATGAGGGATATTTGATAGAACGAGAAATGCACGGCCCGATGGAACATCGGTTTGCGCGAGTGCGGCAGATTTTCGCGGATAGGCTTTTCAAACCTTCACCAACTCGCTACAGAAGCGTATATCTGCGTTCTATCAAATTTCAGGGCTGCTCCCGCCATTCCTGTAAATCCTCTCCTCCTGCCTACTGATGATACGCCTGGTTGTGCGCCAGCGTACTGCCGCACTGTGGGCAGGCGCCGGCCGCACCGCTCCCTCCTGCGCATCCGCTCGGGCAGGTGTAGTGATAGACACCCGATGCATTTTGAGCCGGAGACGGCTGTTGAGCCGGAGGCTGAACCATCGGGCTGGCGCCAGCACCCGGTGCGCCGGCATTACCCTGATTATGAAAAGCTGCATTGTGTACGTAAGCTGTACCACAAACCGGACACGTGCCGGCCGCCGCGCCACCGCTACCGGCACAGTTGTTCGGGCAGGTATAGTGCTGTACCCCACCTGCAACAGCAGTATTGGCTGCCCCCGTGTTGATGTTCGGCGGCGGGGTGATGGTGGGTGCGGTATTGTCTACGGGCTGCTGTGTCGTAGCCGGTTTCTTCTCGTTGTTGGAGCAGGCCAGAAACAAGCCCATGATAAGCGTGAGAATGATAGTAGTACTAAATTTCATGGTCAATTATTGTCGTGATGAAAGGTTCAAATGTAGGGATTTTTATTGGTAATAACCTATGGGGAAATAGGGTTCCAATCGGATCGGCGCTTGGCAGACAAGATGGGCCGGGGCTTCACTCCATAAACCTCGCCACCAACTGGTGAAAATGGTGCACACACTTTTCCATCGTCGGTGAAAAACGGCCCTGCCGGTAAAAACGGGAGCGGATGCCCAACTGTACGCTTTCTACCACCGCCTCATCCTCCAGTTCCGTCTGATCGATGCGGTTGACGATGCGGCGGTGGGCTTGCCCGCGAAAGGCATAGGTGCGAAAACGCACACGGGTGCGGGCCGGGCCGAGGGGTTCTACTATATTGAGTGAAAGCCCCCAGGGATAAAAGTTGAACATCAGGTTGGGAAAAAGCCAGAAATAGTAAGCGTAAATGCGGCGGCCGCTGTCGGGGTGGCCTTCAGGAATGTCGAAGCAGGGCTCATCCTCTTTGGCGATGCCAACCTGTAGGTTGCAGTAAGGGAACAGCTCATAATCGTAATGGCCGAAGTCCAGCGCCTCATTCAGTGCGGGATGAACGAAAGGCACGTGGAAGCCCTCCAGATAGTTGTCACAATACAGTGCCCAGTGGGCCTTAACCTCATAATCCGCCGAACCTTCCTCAACAAACTCCAGGGTATCCAGTGCCAGCCACCCGATGCGCTCGCGAATGGGGCTGGTAATGAGATCGAAATCGGCAAAAGGAGACAGGGAAACGAAATACAAGCCCAGCCATTCTGCCAGGTTTATGCGGGAAAGGTCGTCTGCTTCAGTAGGGAAATTGTCCGCCTGCTGAAATTCGGGCATCCTCCTGAAGGAACCATCGAGGCCAAAGCAGCGGCCATGATAGCCACAGGTGAGCTGGCGAATCCTGGCGGGCTCTTCCACAATAATCTTGCCCCGATGGGTACACACGTTAGACAGGCCACAGATATCCCCATTTCCGTCCCGGGAGAGCAACAGGGGTTCATCCAATAAACCGGGAAGCAAGGTGAAAGGATACACATTGGCCTCCTCGTTCAATACTCCAGCATCTGCCACGTACTGCCAGGTGGAGGCGAAGATCTTTTCTCCAGACAACTCAAAGAAGGAAGGATCTTCATAAAAGGAGGTGGGAAGGGTGGTTGCCTTGCGAATATCCGGATCGATCTGAAAGGGCTTCATGCGGAAGTTTTCTGCAAAAAAACAGGAAAGGATGACAAAAAACCTTTGAGGTTTCGAAAACCTCAAAGGTTTTAATCAGGAAAATAGTATGGCAGAAATATAAGTGCACAAGCACTCCAGAAGGATATTCGCCTTCTCTATCAATTCAACATCCTTATAAACGACTGCTGGCCAATCTGGTTATCCATTACAACCGATACCCGATAGAGGCCGGCCGGCAAGGCGCCGTCCAGGTCAATCGAAATCGCCTCTGCTCCGAAGGCAGGTGCTATTTTCCGGCGGAGCACCTCCCGGCCATAGCTATCGGTTATGCGGACGATGGCCTCGCCCGAAAGCTCCCGCCCCATCCGAAGGTGGACCCTGTCCCGGGCGGGGTTGGGAAATACACTGAAAGGCAAGGCCTCGACGGCAGCCACCGTTTGTGTCACGGCCAACGGTTGGGCTATAAATACCTCATCGTGCAGGCAGGTAATCGGGCAGTTGCGGCGAATGATGTCCGCCAACCGGTTACTTTTGATCCAGGCTTTCTCCTCCAGAGAGAGCCATGGGTCGTTCTCATAATAAAAGCGGTCGCCATTCCGCAGAGCTAGGAATTGCTGCTCAATGATCCGCATCGCCGTTTCGCCGAATAGCGCGTCGGCCATGTGGTCTTCGGCCAGCATTCCGACCCAGGGGTCAATATTGTTGACATCCTGGTACACCATTTCCAGGCTGGCACTCATCAACGGGTCGGAAACAAGTTCTTCAAAGCTGGGGTGGGGCGCCAGGCCAAAATCGGCGCGGACGGCATTGAAATCGGGCAACCCCCTGTCTCTGCCCCGGTTGATATTGAGCGCTACCAGGTCCAGGCCGCCGGCGCCCGGAGGGCCGAATAAAAAGTTGCGCAGGCCATCGATGACCTGGCAGTCAAAATCCTGTTCCACAAGGGTAGACATGCCGATCAGGTAAGGTTCGAT
>JAGQXQ010000048.1:0-14208 GCA_020436535.1 Phaeodactylibacter sp. | reverse complement strand
CCGCCCACTTCCAGAGTGGCTTCCGGGTTAAAGAAGGCATCCTTGAGCAGAATGTCCCCCTGCGGCATAGAAGCGCCATTGTCGTCCATTCGCAGCAGGACGTTGTTGATCGTGGAATGCCCGTAACGGTAGGCGGCTGCCGAAAAGACGTTCATTATACCGGGATCGGTGTAGGGGTTGTACCCATTGTAGGGTTGCAGGCGGACTCCGAGGGTGGGCAGCCATTCTTCATAAGCAATGGCCTGCATCAAGGCGCCCACCAACTTGCGGGCCTGCTGATAGAGCTGCTCGTCCGTCCAGGCGGGATGTTCCGTGGCCAACTCCGCGCACAGGCGGTTGTGTTCGCGCAGGAAGAGGGTATGCATCGCCAGCAGGAAAGGGTTCTCGTTGCCCCGCTCATCTCCCACCACAAACCAATGTTGTACAAACGGGAAAGGCATGGCCATGGCTGGAGCGGCAGGGTCAATCGGCGCGCCGAATTCACCGGTCGTGGTATTAAAAGGCGGCAAATTACCAGTAGACACCTTCAGCCGCCCACCGGCAAAGGTGCGCAGCCAACCCGCCCGTTCCTCACTGGCGCCATAAACAGCGGAAGCATCGATGTAGGCAGTGATGGCATTGACGTGCACGCGGGGATTATCCACGCCGGTCCCCGTTTCGGGGTCATAGGCAGAACGATGCATAGGAATAGACACTGTGCCCGTCCCGGCAGGATCAAAAAAAGCATCGAAGGGAGGTACCGAAATATCCATGCTCTCCAAAGAGTGGTCGGGCGTCAGGGTGATGTCATGGTCAATAAATTGGCCCCATGCCCAGGCATAGGCACTCAGGCCGCGCGGGTCATCCTTGAGATTGTTCTGGGCAAAAAGTGCATTGCTGATGGCCCGCGGGTTGGGCCGGCCAGCACCGGCAGGAGCCGATATGCCGTCTTCATAGCCAATGGTGGCGGCCGTCACTACCTGAACGCCGGCGGCTCCCCAATCGGGAAATAGAAAATTGTTATTTCTGCCATCGTGGGCCCGGTATTCCTGAGCATCCAACGGATATAAAGCGCTCCCAAAAAGTAAGACGATAACGAGCGCGTTCATGCGAAGTAGGCCTGTCTTCATAGAGATGTCATTTTGTTATAAATGGGTCCATTTTGTTCTTCCCGGGGGGGCGGAGGGGTGAGGCAGGAAAGTACTTTAAGATTTAATACTATTTTATCTTAAATATGTTTCACAGTTGGGTATATTTTTTTTCATAATCCGAAAATATCGCTAACCGATTGGCAGGAAACCAACACTTTGAAAAGTCCAGAAGGGTTATACAAACAAGCGCAAAGCCCGCTACAACAATATAACCCTATAGCAATATAATTCCCCTCAAGGCCCCAGCCGCAATTTCTTCCGGTTGATCTTCTTACCCATATCGGCCAGAGAGGTCCGCTCGAATTCGACGCGCAGCTCGGCTTTGTGGCCGATCCAGAAGTCATGGACCGGGCAGGGAGCAGCTTCACCACAGCCGGCAAGGCCCAGTAAGCATTTATTGAAGAAGTCTTCTCCTTCAAGGGTGAGCACGATATCGGCCAGAAAGACTTCTTCGGGCGCCTTTGCCAGCGCTACGCCGCCGTTAGGGCCCCGGTAAGACCGCAGAATGCCCTTTTGAGTAAGAGCCTGGAAAGTCTTGGTCAGAAAGTGAAAGGAAATATCCAGCTCCTCAGAAATCTCCCGGATGCTTACATACTCTGCCGGGGGCTTTTCTGAAACGATGTAGAGCAGCGCCCGCAACCCATAAATACAACCTTTGGACAGGACTTTCACAATAATAATTTTTTCGAACGTACCAGATCCATCTCTGGTGTGCCCCTATCCCCCACTCTACCGTCAGGCGGTAAGGACATGTCCATTTGATTACAAATAATACACTTTTTCTTCAATAATATACCAATGAGGCCCCTAAAATTGGCGCCAACAATACTTCTCCTTCGAAACCGAACTATTTGCCGGGTTGTTAAGGTCAATAGTGATCATATGGTTGGGGTGGAGGCCATCCGGTAACCAAAACAATTTTTGAAGACAAACTTTGCTTTTCCATTTAATATTTTCCCATTGTCTTTCATGAAGAAATTTTTTTTTGATAGATTAGCGCATCCTAAAATCCAACAGAACTATTTCCCCGCATTTCCCCAAGTGCCTTTCATTTAAGTACACACCCAATTAATAATAGGTAGAAGGCTATGTATTTCAATTCAAAAGGAAAAGAAGAACAATCGTACGACGCCATCGTCATCGGTTCGGGCATCAGCGGCGGTTGGGCCGCCAAAGAACTCTGTGAGAAAGGACTCAAAACGCTGGTCCTGGAGCGAGGCCGCATGGTCAAACACGGCGAATACCCTACCGCCATGACGGAGCCCTGGGAATTCAAATACCGCAACAGGACTATGCCCACCGAAGTAATCAAAGATTACGAAAAACAGAACCGCACGGGCTACACCATCAAAGAGGAAAGCCTGCACTGGTGGGTAAAGGATACGGAACACCCCTATACCGAAGTCAAGCGGTTCGACTGGATCCGCGGCTACCACGTGGGCGGGCGCTCGCTGATGTGGGGACGGCATTCCTACCGCCTGAGTGACCTCGACTTCGAAGCCAACGCCCGCGACGGCCATGGGGTTGATTGGCCTATCCGCTATAAAGATATCGCTCCCTGGTACGATTACGCGGAGCAATTTGCCGGCATACAGGGCCAAGCCGAAGGCCTGGCCCATCTGCCCGACGGCAAATTCCTGCCGCCCATCGCCCTCAACTGCGTGGAGGAGCATCTACGTGGCAGTATGAAACAAAACTTCGGGCGCACATTGACCATTGGCAGGACGGCCAACCTGACCCGGGCTCACAACGGCCGCGGCCCCTGCCAGTACCGCAACCGCTGTATCCGGGGCTGCCCTTATGCCGGCTACTTCAGCAGCAACTCCGCCACCCTGCCGGCGGCGGAAAAGACGGGCAATCTGACTATCCGCCCTTACTCGGTAGTGCATTCTATTATATTTGACCCACAAACCAAAAAGGCCAGCGGGGTGCGCGTGCTGGATGCCGAAACCGGCGAGAGTCTCGAATTCTTCGCCCGCGTCATCTTTTCCTGCGCTTCCGCCCTGGGCTCCACCCAGATCCTGCTCAACTCGGCCAGCGAATACCATCCCGACGGGCTGGGCAACAGCAGCGGCCAACTGGGCCGCAACCTGATGGACCACCACTTCCGTTGTGGCGCCCGTGGCATCCACGAAGGCTTTGAGGACCGCTTCTACAAGGGCCGCCGGCCCACCGGCTTCTACATCGCCCGATTCCGTAACATCGATAAGCAAAGCGAACGCAAGGATTACCTGCGCGGCTTCGGCTATCAGGGCGCCGGCAGCCGGCGCGACTGGACGCAGGGTGTCAAAGAACTGGCAGTAGGCATGGGCGCGGAATTTAAAAGCAAGCTCATTGTTCCCGGCCCCTGGCAACTTGGTATGAATGCCTTCGGCGAGTGCCTGCCCTACGAAGAGAATCGGGTGACGCTCAACAAAGATGTGCTTGACAAGCACGGCCTGCCGACCCTCACCATCGACTGTGAGTTCAAAGAAAATGAGAAAGCCATGCGAAAGGATATGATGGCCGACGCCGCCGAAATGTTGCAGGCTGCCGGCTTCAAGGATGTCGAAACCTTCGACGACGAATCCTACCCCGGGCTGGGCATCCACGAGATGGGTACCGCCCGCATGGGCCGCGACCGCAAAACTTCGGTGCTCAACCAGTGGAATCAAGTGTGGGACGCACCTAACGTCTTCGTCACCGACGGCGCCTGTATGACTTCCGCCGGCTGCCAGAACCCGTCGCTGACTTACATGGCGCTGACCGCCCGGGCGGCCGATTATGCTGTGAATGAAATGAAAAAAATGAATTTGTAAGCCGCGGTTCGCGATTAGCGATTAGCTATTGGCTCCGCCAACTGCCAACCGCCAACCGCCAACTGCCAATCCACCCATCCATGGACCGCAGAGAAGCCATAAAAAGAACCGCCCTACTCACGGGCTTTGCCATATCCTCCTCCACGATGGCCAGCCTGCTACAGGGCTGCCAACCTGAGGCCAAAAGCCCGCTGGACAGCTGGGCGCCCAAATTTTTCACCAAGGAACAGGGGCTCACCCTGGCGGAGATCGGCGAGGTTATCCTCCCCAAAACAGATACGCCGGGCGCCAAAGACGTCTTCGTCCACGAGTTCGTCGACCTCATGGTGGCCGACTGCGAAAAGCCTGAAGACAAAAAACTGTTCCGCGACGGCATGGCGCAGCTGATGGCCGGCTGCGAGCAGGCCAGCGGCCAAACCTTCCTGGACTGCAGCCCCGGGCAGCAACTGGCCTTCCTTAATGAACAGGACCAGGCCGCCCGCACCATCGTAGACACCAATCCGGATTTGGATAACGAGGATTATCCCTTCTTCCTAAAACTCAAGCAGCTCATTCTCCTGGGCTATTTCACTTCCGAGCCGGTCGGCACCGAAGTATTGGTGTACGACCCGGTGCCCGGCGTGAACGAAGCCTGCCGGCCCTACGAGGCAGGGACGCCGGATTGGGCGCCGAACCGGTAGGAGTTACCGGTGGCGCCGGGGTCCGGGTTATTGGTTGTTTGTTGTTCGTTCAGGGGGCTGCTCCTGTAGGGCAACCAACAACAGACAAACCAGAGGGCGCCGTCCCGAAACCACACCCAAAAAATGGCCCGAAAAGGACTCCTCCTCTACACTAAAGGCCCCCCTGTTGCGTTATGGCTTGCGAAAACAACTAACTACAAGCCATGTATCGCATTATTATACTTTTTCTGTTCATTGGCGCACTCAGCAGCTGTTCCCGTAATAAGGGCAAGACTCAAGGGGACCTGCAAAGGATCTACCTGGCCATCAACGAGGGGCAACTCGACAAAGTCAACGACATGTTGGTTCCGGAAAATAAACTATCTGCTTCTCCCCTGGAAAGCGACGGGTATACCAAAGAGCTGTACGGCCAGGTGCACGTGCTGGAAAGCATCAGCATCGGCGATGATGAAATGGTCATCTACAAACTGGAAAAACACGAGCGCAACCGGGGTGTAATCAGGCGGATGGGCACTGAGGATTTCAAAGAGCGCCAGGAGGCCGGCGAGGTGAAGTCGGTAAACGAAGACAGCGGCGTTATCGTATACTCTGAGCGGCAAATGGCCTTCCGGGTAAAAATGGCCGACGGCGAATACCGCTACATCATCGACCCGACGGACAAGGCGCTCAACGTCCACTTTCCCAAGAAGCGGAAGGAGGTGGAGCAGTTGATTGAGAAGTATTTTCCAGGAGGAGTGAAGTAGGTATCTGAATGCTTCTATTCCTTGTCATCTGCCACAAAAAGGTTAACCCAATGGAAAAAAGAACAAAAGACAATCCCTGGCAACTCAAAACGCCGCCGCAGACTTCAGGCTATGAAATGTATCTAGATGAAAAGGACGGCCGGGAGATCATCGTCTGCACCGTAGGCAAGACGGTTCTCCATTACGATGCCCGGTGCATCAACGACCTGCACCAAATGCTGAAAGCTCACGGCGATTGGATGGACCTGGGTTCCGCCGATGAACAAAAAGAGGCCAAGCCCGGCACGGTCGAAGCCTGGGGGCGTTCACCGGACAACCCCGTCGGCGGCTGGTACGGCCTGAAGAAGGGCCTGCGGGGGCGCTTTGGCATGTACTTGCCCCCGCTGCTGGAGGCGCTGGGGCTGGCAGAAGTAACGCACGAAAAGCGCAATAATAAGATGCGGGCATTGTGATCGCATCTCAATGGCCCGCGCCAGCCTGGTGTTCCAGATATTCGAACACCGAAGCATCATCCAGGCTTTCCAACGCCACCTCTTTTATGCCGAAAAAATCCAGATAGTCCGCCAAAGGCTCCAGGCCGATCTCCTGCCGGCGCTGATCCACCTGCCCGGGATCGGCGATCGGATAAGGTTTATATTTTCCAGTTTCTTTGATCTGTACCACCTGAGTACCATAGTATTGCTTTTCCCGCCGGTTGTAGGCTATCCTGTCTCGCAGAAAAGCCAGTTTACTGGCCGGGGTTTCTCCCCGCAGGACGGAAGCCTCGATCACGGGCAGGTATTGCTCCTGCGTTTCCAGGGAGGCGTGCTGGACAACCAGCCAGAGAGTGCCGTTGGCCTCATCCCCTATTTTGTGCTCCCCCAGCCAGCCGTACTCCGCCACTATGCCTTCCACCTGCGCCAGGTTGATGCTGTCCTGGCGGCCCATAACCTGGTGGAAGGTTGTGCCGAAGGAGAACTGGGCAGTGGCTGCCGGGCAGATAGCTACCTGGAATAAAAGGATCAACAGAAGTAACTATTCAGCCATTGGCGCTTAGCTGTTGGCCATTGGCGCCCGATGCCCATAAAAATGGGATATGACCTTAATTTGTCGGTTTTTTACTTAAGAAGCTGACCTTAAGGGCATGCACCTGCTAACGGCCAACCGCCAAAAGCTAACTGCTGAATAGTTACCAACAGAATATTTTTCATTTCACTTTTTTATGCTGTAAAATCTCTAATCCCAGCTCATCCCGCCACCTGTCCACCATCACCGCATTTTCCAGCGGAAACAGCTCATACTCCTCCTCCCCTTCCACCCGCCGGTACTGCGTGCCATAGCGTTGGGGCAGCCCCTTCAGCACCTGCAGGCGGTCGTACATCGTAGCGTAGTAAACCCACTCGGCTTCACCCTCCAGACAGCGATGTTTCAGTTGGGGCAGGTAGAAAGCCAGGGTAGCCGTATCCAGGTAGTGGTTGACGATCAGGAAAGCAGCTTTGGCGGCGCGCTCGCCCACTACTGAGGAAACCGGCCATCCCCCTGCATCTAAGATACCTTGCATTCCGAGGAAATGAACCGAATCCGCCACAGCAATGGCCGCATCACTCGCCGGAAAATCGACATCCCATTTGGAGGTTCCTTTATCGTAATCCTGCAGGTAAACCGCCAGGTTTTCGATGTAGTATTTCAATGTCCGGTGGCGTTGGTCCTCTGCCCAGAGGGAATCGAGGAGGAAAGCCAGCTCCGGTTGGGCATACTTGCCATAGCTTTTCCGGACCCCCTCCTGCACCGCCGCCCAGCGCTGCCCGCTTTTGACCGGCTCCAGCCTCGGGTCGAACAGCATCAACAACTTCTGCCGCTGCGGCGCCAGGTGCAGCCATACATTCAGCGTTTTAAACGCCTGCGACGTTTTGCCCGCCATGGCATGCTCCAGCACCTGCCGGTAGATCACTGCTGACATATTGAAGTCGGCGTGCCGGATGTCTACCCGCCGGTTGAGTTGCCGGCCAGTTTCGGTGGCGTTGTCGGCGGCGGGTTTGCCTGTACCGGCGGCGATGGGGACGAAGCGGAGCCTTGGCAGTTGATGTTGGGATTCCAGATACGCCAGCACGCTTTCCACGCGGGCGCGGGAAAGGCCTTCGTGCTTGCTGCCGATGCTGTCGGTATGGCCGGAAATGGTAAAAGCAATAGCAGGATGTTCCTTTGCGCGCAGGGCAAAGGAATTGAGCGCAGCCTGGGCTTCCACTGTCAGGGCGCTGTCCCCGCTTTCAAAGTAACAGGTAGCGCCCGGAACCTCAAAAGCCAATTCGTCGTCGTCCTCTTCCTTTTCTTTACAGAAGTGCAGTGCCACTGCATGATCTACTTCCGCTTCGCCAACCTCCCGCACCCGAATTTCATCCACATAAAAAATACCATGATCCCAAAAGGAATGGTCGGAGGGCCAACCGCCGCTTCGAAAAGCGCCTACCACGATGTATTCCAGCGGGCAGAGCGGCTTTACCTGCCATTTCAGCTGAAACCACTGATCGTATATCGCCGTATCCGCCAGGAAGGCCCGGTTGGTTATCAGAGCGCTCTGCGGGTTGCGGATTTTCTTCGGATACAGGGCCAGGCCGATGTGGCGGACGAATTCGGGGTCGGTATCGTCCTGCCCGGACGGGATGTACAGCCAGAAGGATAACTCGTACATCTTGCCCATTTCCAGGGGCTTGGACAAAGTCGTTCCCAGATAGTCCGAACAACCTTTGGTGAGGTGCTGCCAGTCGGTGCAGCGCGGGGTGTATTCCAGCTGCATTACAGCCTGCCCGCCGCCGGGGCAGCGCTTGTCCAGCAGGCACAGACGGCGGCGGGGATCCTTTTCTTTGGTGTACCCGGCATCACACAGGATGGGGTTGGTGTTGAGGTCGTCCCAGCCGTGGGTGAGCTTTTTGAAATCCTCCGATCCCTGGTAGCAGGTGTAGCACTCCAGAGGCTGGTGATCTTCAAAGCCGCCGTTAGAGACGAGGTTCTGGCCGTTTAAAAAAAGGCTGCAAAGCTGGAACAGCAATATCCATGACAAGGAAGGAAGAGCATACTCATGTGAGAGAGGAACTTTCATGAACGCGCTTTATGGTATAATGAGCCAACCAACTAATTGTTACACATTCGGTAGCTCAACCGTATCAGCATCCTCTTCCAAACCCCGGCTACCGGGCCTATGCTTTCGAATTCGAACTGGACCAGGCCGTAGATGAAGCTCTACGGCAAATCCGGGAGAGAGGCTACCTGGAACCCTACGCCGATTCGCCCAAGAAGAAGATTGCCGTAGGTGTCAATTTTTCCAGCGAGGAGCGCAAGGTAGAGGATTGGAAAGTAGAAGCCCTCGAGCCACGATCATCCTGATCGCAAGGGCTCTTGCTTTTTCCCCCTCCTTTCCCTATTTTGTACCTTCTTTGCCCGCCCTGGCCATGCAACGAACAACCATCAACAAACCAGTATGCCAACTACCAGCATCAACCTGAAAACAGAAATATTGGCGCAACTCGAAGCTACTCGAACCGCCAGCCGCCGCATCGTCCGCCTTAGCGATACCGACATCGCTGGCATCCTCAACCGGCTGGCGGCTCTAACTATGGACAACGTCGATTTCCTCCTGGCAGAGAACCAAAAGGACCTCGAGCGCATGGACCCCGCCAACCCCAAATACGACCGCCTGCTGCTCAACGAAGAGCGCCTGGCGGACATCGCCGGCGACCTGCGCAAGGTGGCCGCCCTCCCCTCCCCTCTCAACCAGGTGCTGGAGGAACGCACTTTGCCCAACGGCCTGCAACTCAGCCGCCTGACGGTGCCACTGGGCGTCATCGGCATCATCTTCGAGTCGAGGCCCAACGTTGCCTTCGATGTGTTCGCCCTCTGCCTCAAATCGGGCAACGCCTCGGTGCTCAAGGGCAGCCGCGACGCCCACTATTCCAACCTGGCCATCCTTACCCTGATCCGGAAGGTGCTGGCTGAATACCAGCTGGAAAACGCCTGCTACCTCGCCCCCAGCGAACGCGAGGCCCTGCCCCATATCCTGGAAGCCGTAGGCTATATCGACGTAGCCATTCCCCGGGGCAGCCAGGGGCTGATCGACTTCGTACGGCAGCACGCCAAAATACCGGTCATCGAGACCGGGGCGGGCATCGTGCATACTTATTTCGATGAGAGTGGGGATTTAAAGAAAGGAACCGCCATCGTGACCAATGCCAAATCGCGCCGCGTCAGCGTCTGTAATGCACTGGACTGCCTGCTCATCCACCGAAACCGCTTGCCCGATCTGTTCAGGATCATGCAGCAACTCGGGCAAACGCACCGCTGTGAAGTACACGCGGATGAGGAGGCTTACCAGGCCCTGAAGTGCCACTACCCCGATGCCCTGCTGCATCGCGCTGACGAGGATTCCTTCGGCACCGAATTCCTCTCCATGAAAATGTCGGTCAAAACAGTGAGTGGGCTGGACGAAGCCCTGCAACACATCGCCCGCTACAGTTCCAAACACAGCGAGGCTATCATAGCGGAGAACCCCGAAGTGGTAGATACCTTCCTGAAGAACGTCGACGCCGCCGTAGTGTACGCCAATACCTCCACCGCCTTCACCGACGGCGCTCAGTTCGGACTGGGGGCCGAGATCGGCATCAGCACGCAGAAGCTGCACGCCCGTGGGCCGATGGCGCTGCGGGAACTGACGAGCTATAAGTGGGTAGTGAAGGGGGATGGGCAGGTGAGGGAGTGATTAAAAAGAAAGCGTGGCAGGAGTAGTACCGGCCACGCTTTCTGGAAGTTGATATCAACAAAAAATGTTCTCTTTTCTAAAAAGTAACGGTTGCGTATAAAAAATTAGTTGCTTTCCAACGCTGCCGCACCGCCGACGATCTCGAGAATCTCATTGGTGATCGCCTCCTGGCGGGCCTTGTTGTAGGAGATACGCAGGTCGCGGAGCAACTCATTGGCATTTTCGGTAGCCTTGTCCATGGCGGTCATACGAGCGCCATGTTCAGAAGCATTGGTGTCGAGCAGAAACTTTTGGAACTGTGTCTGCAGGATCGTAGGAACGAGGTATTCGAGCAGTTGCACCTTACTGGGTTCGAAGATGTAGTCCGCCAGCAGATTGTCTCCTTCTTCTTTTTCAATCCTAGCCACCGGCAGAAATTGTTCAGTAATGGTGTATTGGGTGGCGGCATTTTTAAACTTTCCGTAAGCCACATCGATGGCGTCGAACTCCTGCTTTTCAAAAGCAACCAGGAGGCTTTTGGCCACCTTGGAGATGTTCTCAAAGCTCAGGTCATGGAAAAGGTTGACATGGCTATTATCGATGGCCGCGTCGGAGTAGCGCTTTCGAAAATAATCAAAACCCCGTTTCCCTATACACATAATGGTAAGGTTACCATTAGCGTAAGCATCGGCAAACTTGGTTTCTATTGTCTGTACTGCAGCCTTACACACATTGGTATTGAAAGCACCACAGAGGCCGCGGTCGGAAGTAACCACCACCAGGCAGGCCTGCTTCAATTCCCGTTCCTGCCCGAATACCGTCTCGGCATCCCCTTCCAGGTTGGAGAGGATGTTGCTCAACATATTGTTAAGCTTTTCCGCATAGGGCCGCATTTTCTGGATAGCATCCTGAGCGCGGCGCAGCTTAGCGGCCGAAACCATTTTCATAGCTTTGGTGATCTGCTGCGTATTTTGTACTGACCTGATCCGTTCGCGTACCTCTTTTAAGTTGGCAGCCATTTATAGTTGTTTTGTTCTATTAAAGAAGGATTTTTTTAATCCTTGTATTATTTCTGGTATGGCTTCGACAGTTCGGTCGCCAGTGCTTCTACTTTGTTCATATCTTCTTTCTCCAGTTTACCGGCCTTGAAGTTTTTAAGTACGTCCGGATGGCGCTGCTCCAGAGTGTGGAGGAAGAGTTCTTCAAAGTCCTTCACCTTATTGACCGGCACATAACGGAGCAGGCCCTTGGTGCCCAGATAGATGATGGCAACCTGCTTTTCAACCGACACCGGAGAATACTGCGGCTGCTTCAGGATTTCCACGTTGCGCTTACCCTTTTCGAGCACGGCAGTAGTAGCGGCATCCAGGTCAGAACCGAACTTGGAGAAAGCTTCCAGTTCGCGATACTGGGCCTGGTCGAGCTTCAGGGTACCAGACACCTTCTTCATCGACTTGATCTGAGCGGCTCCACCTACCCGGGATACGGAAATACCCACGTTGATGGCCGGGCGGATACCGGCGTTGAAGAGGTTGGACTCCAGGAATATCTGGCCGTCGGTAATGGAAATTACGTTGGTCGGGATATACGCGGAAACGTCACCGGCCTGCGTTTCGATAATTGGCAGGGCCGTCAGCGAACCTCCACCCTTTACGATCGATTGGCCGTCCTTACCCTTTGCATTTTTCAGTGCGTCAGGCAGGTCGTTCATCTGCCGGGCAATATCATCGTTCTCGATGATCTTGGCGGCGCGCTCCAGCAAGCGGCTGTGCAGGTAGAATACGTCACCCGGATAAGCCTCGCGGCCCGGCGGGCGGCGCAACAACAGGGATACTTCCCGGTAAGCCACGGCCTGCTTGGACAGGTCATCGTAGATGATCAGGGCAGGGCGGCCCGTGTCGCGGAAGTATTCACCGATAGTAGCGCCGGCAAAAGGAGAGTAGAACTGCAGCGGCGCCGGATCGGAGGCCGAGGCGGAAACGATGATGGTATACGCCATAGCGCCGTTGTCCTCCAGCGTTTTGGCCACATTGGCCACCGTGGATGCCTTTTGTCCGGAAGCTACATAGATGCAGTAAACGGGCTCTCCTCTTTCGTAAAACTCGCGTTGGTTAATAATGGTGTCAATGGCGATGGCAGATTTACCCGTTTGGCGGTCACCGATGATCAGCTCGCGCTGGCCGCGGCCGATGGGGATCATGGCGTCGATGGCCTTGATACCGGTCTGAAGCGGCTCGTTTACCGGCTGCCGGAAGATAACCCCCGGCGCTTTGCGCTCCAGCGGCAGTTCGAAAGTCTCGCCTTCGATATCGCCTTTACCGTCGATCGGCTCACCCAGTGGGTTCACTACCCGTCCTACAAAGCCTTCACCGACGTTGATGGAAGCAATGCGGCCGGTGCGATGTACGCGAGAGCCTTCGCGAATGCTTTCACTCGAGCCCATGAGCACCACACCCACGTTATCTTCTTCCAGGTTCAGCACGATAGCCTGAACACCGGTCTCAAACTCCACCAATTCACCGGCCTGAGCGTTATTCAATCCATAAACACGGGCAATACCGTCTCCTACCTGAAGAACGGTGCCATATTCCTCCAATTCGGTGGTAGAGCTAAAACCGGAGAGCTGTTGTTTTAATATTGCTGATATCTCATCAGGTGTTACATCAACCATTTTTAAGAATTTTATCACTGCCTGCGCAGTGGTTTTATAAGAGAACTATATTTTAGAGATTTCTAAGACCATCCGCGTTTAGCTGGAAATGATCTTAGAAACGTAAAAATTTTCGCGAAACCCTTTCTTGAGCACATCCAGCTTGTGCTTAACACTTGCATCGTAGATGTTGTCTTCAAATTCTACTACGAAACCGCCGATCAGAGATTCATCTACGGCGGAAACCAGTTCTACGTTATCATCGGTCGTTTTGCTGGCCTGTAGCTTATCGTGAATAGCCTGTTTCAGATCCTCTGCCAATGGTGAAGCGGTAGTCAGCTTTACCGTTGAGATATGCTTGACCTGCTTGTACTGCAGCATATATTCGAAGGCCATTTCGGGCATATAGCCTTCCCGTCCCTTAGTGACCAGGATATTGAGAAACGCCATGAACAACTCATCTACATTGCCTTCAAAGATGAGCTTCAGGATCTGCTTCTTTTTATCCGCATGGACAATGGGGCTCTTAAACAGCAGATAAAGGTCACGGTTCTTTACCAGTTGCTGGAACTGCTGGACATCTTTGGTCACCGCCTCCAGTTTTTCCTGGTCGATGGCCAGTTCTATCAGCGACTTGGCATAGCGAGAAGCTATTCTGTGTACAGACATACTATTTGAATATTGGGCGGGGAAAGCGCAGCGGCGGCATTCTCCTGCCTAATGACTAATTCAGTTTGATTTCATCGACCAGGGTCCTCACGAACTGCTCTTGCTGTTTATCGCCTTTCAGTTCTTTGTGAAGGATCTTCTCCGCTATATCAATAGAGATGATACCCAGTTGGTTCTTCAGGTCGACGATCATTGCCATACGCTGGTTCTCGATGGCCTCCTTGGCGTCGGTGACGATCCGGCGGTACTCTTCTTTGGCCTGCGTACGAGCCTCTTCAATGATGCTGTTCTTCGCCTCTTTGGCCTCCTTCAGAATGGCGGCGCGTTCTTCCTGAGCCTGCTTCAGCAGTTCTTCGTTCTCGGACTTCAGGTTGGCCATCTCCTGGCGGGCTTTGCGGGCTTCGTCCAGAGCGTTCTGAATATCCTGTTCGCGGCGTTTCAACGCGTTCTGAATGGGCCCAAAGGCCATGCGGCCCAGCGTAACCCACACCAGGAGGAAGATAATGCTCGTCCAGAAGATCAAACCCGGGTCGGGCTTGATGACGGAGAAGTCGGCCAGAAACAATACTTCGGTCATGATGGTGAAAATTGAAATATCTTAAGTGATCTTAAATTTTTAAATTAATTCAAGGAGAGGGTGAGGGCCTTCTAGTCATTCACTCATTCCTTCATTCCTTTGAAAGAGGCGAAGCTGACAGCCAACCGCTGCAGCCCGCACCCTTCTTTGGTTTCGTTTGCGGCAGATTAACCAGCCAACAGGCCAACTACGATCGCAAACAGAGCAGCACCTTCTACGAGGGCTGCGGTCAGGATCATGTTGTTACGAATGT
>JAGQXQ010000293.1 GCA_020436535.1 Phaeodactylibacter sp. | reverse complement strand
AGGGAAAAGAACTTACCTTTGCTGCAAATGAGGGCTGAGGCAAGTGGGAAGTCAGAAATCCGAAGAGCGAACCCATTTCCGGCTTCCGATCGTCCAAAGCCCAGGAATACTGGAGTGTCCTCGGGGCTATTCAAACAAACTTGAGATAAAATGAGCAGCAGCCTGCCCAAAAAAAGGTTGACCTTTTTCTTCAGTGACATCGAGCGGTCGACAGAGCTGCTCGCTGAGATGGGGGAAGGCTATGCTCAGATATTACGGGAATACCACAATGTGATCCGCCTGGTGTTGAGTGAATACGGTGGAGAAGAGGTCGACACGGCCGGCGACGGCTTTTTTGCCGTCTTCGCTGAAGCCCATAAGGCTTCCATCGCCGCCCTTATGGCACAACGCGCCTTTGCCGTACAGGCCTGGGCGCGTCAGATCGGTTTTCGGGTGCGCATGGGCATACATACCGGCGACGCCATCGCTACCCCCGCCGGCTACATCGGCCTGGAAGTACACCGCGCTTCCCGGATCTGCGGCGCCGGCCACGGCGGGCAGATATTGCTTTCCCAATCTGCCGTCCGCAGCCTGCGAGGCACCCCGCCTAATGGGGCGGAACTGGTAGACCTGGGTGAGTATCTGCTCCGGGGCTTCAAGGAATCTGAACGGCTTTACCAGCTGACCGTGCCTGGCCTGCCGGCAACATTTCCGCCCCCTCGGACCGAAAAGCCGGTGCCAACGATCGCTGTCCTCCCTTTTGTTAACCTGAATCCCAATACCGATAAACAATACCTGGGAGATGGTATCGCCGAAGAGATCATCATTGCTCTGAGTAAGGTGCCGGGGCTACAGGTAGTAGCTCGTTCCTCTGCCTTTGCCCTGAAGGGGCAACAGCTGGATGTCAGAGAGGCCGGCCGGCGGCTGAACGCCAAAGCAGTGTTGGAAGGCTCTTTGCAAGAGGCCAACGGGAAACTCCGGATCACTGCCTCTCTGGTGGATGCCGCCACCGGTTACAACATCTGGTCCGGTTCTTTTCACCGCAAGATGGAAGACATCTTTACGGTTCAGGACGAGATTGCCGAAAATATTGCCGCCAATCTCAAGATCAAACTCATTTCCAAGCGCGTCCGCGGCGTGAAAAGCCGGCAGACCCAGAATATTCGGGCTTATGACTTTTACCTGCAGGGCAGACAGCATTACTACCAGTTTAGCCCCAAAGGAGTGGAACAGGCAATGGAGCTGTTCCGTCAGGCCATTGCCATCGACCATTCCTATGCGCTGGCCTATTGCGGCCTGGCCAACTGTTATGCTTACAGTTATATGTATATCGACCGCCAGGAGCAATACCTTCTTGCTGCCGGGCGAGCCAGCCGCAAATCCGTTGAGCTTGATCCCTGGCTGGCGGAGGCCTATGTGGCCCACGGACAGGCACTCTCGCTGGAGCATCAGTATGAAGAAGCCGAGCGGGCCTATGAAAAGGCACTGGAACTGGATCCAAAGCTATTCGAAGCACGCTACCTCTTTGCGCGCCTCCTCTTCATTCAGGGCAAACTGGAAGAGGCCGCCCATTGGTTTGAGGAGGCCAACCGGGCTCGCCCGGAAGACTTCCAGTCGCTGCTGCTGGCCGGACAGGTCTACGCCGACCTGGGCAGGGACGATAAGGCCCGCGCCGCCCGCCGGCGTGGTGTCGAAGTGGCCGAAAGCAGCCTGCTGCTCGACCCCGGCGACACCCGGGCTTTCTACCTCGGCGCCAACGGCCTGGTGGCCCTGGGGGAAACCGAAAAAGGGCTGCAGTGGGCCCGCCACGCACTGTCTATCGCCCCGGAAGACCCCATGGTGCTCTACAACGTCGGCTGTATATTCGCCCTGCTCGGGCGGCAGGTAGAAGCAATGGAATGCCTGGAAAAAGCTTACGAGAAAGGCATTTCCCAACGGGAATGGTACGAGAATGACAGCAACCTGGATGGGTTGAGAGGATTGCCCCAGTTTCAGGCGTTGCTGGATCGGATAGCGGAGGGGGTGGGAAATTGAGGGGGTATTGTTATATGGCTAAATTGTTTTATCTGCTGAGAGGCTGTTTCATCTAAGTTTTCAAAATTTATTATAGGTCATTTTTTTGCCAATCGAAGCCATTTTTGAGTTTCGTACCTGGAAGGTACGGGACGAAAAAAGGCTGAAGAGTGG
>JAGQXQ010000292.1:324-6690 GCA_020436535.1 Phaeodactylibacter sp. | reverse complement strand
GCATCCTTAAAGCACTTGGAAAAATAGGCCAGGCTGTTGAAGCCCACCATGAAGGCCACCTCGGAGGCATTGCCGGCGCCTTTTTCCAGCAGGTCTTTGGCCCGTTGCAGGCGCATGTCTTTGATCACCTGGCTGGGGGATTTATCACTCAGGGCCTTGAGTTTGCGGTGCAGCTGGCTACGGCTCAGAGATAGGGCGGTGGCCAGATCGGGCACACCAAAAGTTTCATCTTCCAAATTTTGCTCGATGACTGCTACGATGCGGTTGAGGAAGGCCTCATCTACGGAAGTGACGGCTACTTCCCGGGGTTTGAAGCTCACTTCCTTGCTGAAGCGCGTGCGCCAGCGGCGCCCTTGCTCGAGCAGGTTGTGCACCCGCAGGCGCAGTTCTTCGCCATCAAAAGGTTTGGTCAGGTAATCATCGGCGCCCTGTTCCAGCCCTTCCAGTTTATCTTCCTGTTCGGCCCTGGCGGTTAGCATGATGATAGGAATATGGCTGGTGGCTTCCTGTTCTTTAAGCCGCCGGCAGAATTCTACACCATCCATCTCCGGCATCATCACATCGGTAAGGACGAGGCTGGGCACTTCTCGGGTGGCCTGGTCGAGTCCTTCGAGGCCATTGCTGGCCTGAATCACGCGGTACCGGCCCAGCAACTGATCTATAATATATTGACGGACCTCATCATTATCTTCCACGATCAGGACGATCTCTTCTGAAGAGGCGAAGGGCGCTAATGCATTTACTGGCTCCACCGTATCCATAACATCCTCATTGGCCACAGGCCGCTCATCCACAGCTTCCTCATTGGGCTCGACTAAAGCCCCTCGCTTAAGTATAGATTCCCCGATGGGTAAAGACACCAGGAAAATAGCGCCCTGGCCTTCCTCACTTTGCACTTCGATGCGGCCGCCATGGAGTTCTACCAATTCCTTGAGCAGGGCCAGGCCAATGCCGCTGCTTTTCATCTCTTTGTCCGAATTCCCGCTGCTGTAAAAGCGCTCGAATATGAACGGCAGCTGTTTTTCAGGAATACCGATGCCACTATCCTGAATGCGCAGGTGCAGGCGGCGGCCGTTTTCGAGGCCTTTTGCCTGCAGGCTTACCTGGCCCTCTTCATCGGTGAATTTGAAGGCGTTGGACAGCAGGTTAGCCAGGATTTTTTCCAGCTTATCGCGGTCGAAGAAGGCGTTTTGGAGCCCTTCTCCGACTTCGACAGCGTATTGGATCTGTTTGCGGGCGGCCAGGCTTTCGAAAGAGTGGGCGATAGCGTTGATGAAGCGGCCGGCGTCGCCTCGCTCCAGTTGCAGCTGCATGCGGCCACTTTCCAGTTTACTGAGGTCCAGCAGTTGGTTGATCAGATTGAGCAGGCGTTCGCTGTTGCGCAGCATGATGTGGTAATATTTCTCGTAGTCGCCCTGGAATCGCCCCTCTGCCATCTCCTTCAGGGGGCCCTTGATCAGGGTAAGCGGGGTGCGGAATTCGTGGCTGATATTGGCGAAGAAATTGGACTTGATGCGGTCCAGCTCTTGTAGTTTTTCTGCTTTGGCTCTTTCCAGTTCGGCCTGTTTTTTTCGCAGGCGCGCCCGGCTGCGCGTAAAAAGCACCAGGGAGGTAAGCGCCAGGATGGCGATGAGAGAACCGTATAGGATGCGATTGCGGGTGCTGCGTTGGCGGGATAGGTCCAGTTCCGCCTGGGCCAGTTCTTTCTCTTTTTGTTCCGTTTGATATTTGGTTTCCATTTCGGCAACACTCTCTATTACTTCCTGATTGTTGATGGAATCTTTGGCATCCAGGAGCAGCGCCTGATATTCGAACGCATTTCGGTAATCGCCTTGTTGCCGATAGGCGTCCGCCAGAGATTCGTAAGGAAGGGTAAGCAGCGTGTAACTGCCCACTTCTCTGGCTATTTCCAGCGCCTCATGAAAATTAACCAGCGCCTTTTCTATCTGCCCCTCTCTCAGGTAGGTGGCGCCAATATTGTTAAGGTCATTGGCGATGCCGCTCTTGTCTCCTAATTCCCGTCTGATCTCCAGCGCCTGTTGAATAGAGCTTCTCGCCTGTTCGTACTTTTCCTGTTCCAGGTATACCGCGCCAATATTGCCCAGCAACAGGCCTTCTCCGAATTTTTCATTCAGCGCCCTGGCGAGTTTTAATGCTTCCTGGTAATTTTCCAGCGCCTCGTCCCAATGCTCTTCCCGGAAAAGGTTCAACCCGATATTGGTAAGCGCCCGCGCCATGCCCAGGGTATCTCCGAGCGCCTTCTTGATATCGAGGGACTGCTTTTGGTACTTAAGGGCATTTTGAAGGTCCTGGCGTTCTGAATAAATAATGCCAATGTTGCCAAGGGTAGTAGAAGCGGCCTGTCGCAGGCCATTGGCTTCGGCAATAGACAAGGCTTCGAAGTAATACTCCAAAGCCTTGTCCTGGTCTCCTTTAAACCAGTAGGCGGCGCCAAGGGTGTTGAGGCTCGTCGATTTTAAGGAAGGCTTATCCTCCTTTTGGGCATACTCCAGCGATCTTTTCCCCAGGAGTATCGCCGAATCGGAGTTGGTGCGATAATACTTTGCGCATAATTGCACCAGAAAATACCAACGTGCCGAATCGCCCTCTGCCTGGTCCAGGCCTTGCCACAGAGAATCAGTGGGAGAAGATTGAGCCGATACTGGAGGGACACCCAAGAACAGAAAACATATCAATAAGGCGTTTCGTATATTCATACTACTGTATTTCCGTTTTCTGCCTTCAATTTAAGAAAAAGTCTTTCTTTGACAAACGGGGAGGAGGGAAGTATAAAAGTGTAAAGGTACGCGAGGCCGCACATTTACACTTTTATACTTTTAAACACCTTACACTTTCCCTGTTCTGCTCTCAATCGATCGCAAAGATCGCCGAGCTGGCCACGCCGCCGATCAGTCCGCCGATGACAGCGCCGCCCGGCCCTCCAATGGCGCCAAGGGCTGCTCCCATCCCTCCTCCGAAAGCATCGGCAAAGAAACCCTCGCGGATGCCGAACAATTGTGGCCCCTGAAAAGGCGCCGGCTGTCGGGCCGCCCAGAAATACAGGCTATATCGGGCGATTGAGGCGGCGATCAGGGGCGCCTCCACCTGTGCGGCGTCCTGGTCCTCCATCCAGCCGGCTTCCAGGAGGCGGATGGCAACCAGCAGGTTTGCGATATCTGCCTGCTCTTCGAGCGGGTGTTCCTCCAGCAATTGGTAGAGGGCTGCCAGATGATGCCGGTTGCGATCATCTGCTTCCAGGCGCTCCAGGGCTATTTTGAACTTCTCCAGGCTGACTTCCCGCATCAACCCATCTTCTCTACCGGTGTATGTATAAAGAAAGTGAGGGAGGCTGAAACTGGCGGCCGCTTCATCGAGAGCCATGGCTTCCGTTACGGACCATTCCAGGACGGCCCGCTGCTGATCTTCCCGGGGCCAATCGGCGAAGCCCGGCTCGGACTGCATGTGATGGAGCAGGGCCTGGAGTTGCTCATTATGCCAGCGGCCTACCTCATCGTAGGGGTTGTTTGGGTGGTCCGGCCGGAGGGCCGCCTGGGAAGCCGGTGCAGTGAGCAGGAGGTTGTTATTGGTGCGGGCTGCATCCTCTGTCTCCTGTACGGCGCCCTCTTCATTGAGCGCCAGCCAGAAGGTAGCTCCAGGCTCCAGGGGCAGGAATACCTGCTCTTGCCGGTGGTAATTGCATCCGTCGCTTCGGCTGTTGTTATCACAAGAGGCATCGCAGGTGTAGGTCCAATGCTCTACCTCTTCGCATTTACCCTGTATACAGCATTCGCCGCTGGGGATGCCGGCCAGGCTGATATTGCGGGTATGCAGCAACCGGCTTTCTTCATAGATGCGTACGGAGAAGCTTCCCTGCGGGGCCTCTACTCCGGGAATGATACTGATATCCATATTCAGGGCTACCATGCCCTCCTCAACCACCTGCAGGTTGACTTCGGTAATGCTGATGTCCCTGACTTTTGGGATGTCTTTTTCGGGTTCAGGAACGGCAGTTTCGTCCTGGCAGGCACTTAATGAAAAAAGCGATAATACAACCAGTAAGAAGAATAGATTGGTGGTTTTCATGTCGTGAACTTTTTGGTGAATGTTTTCCACAAGTATACGCCCGGGGGGAAGGGGCTTCAAGTTCACTTTTTTAAAGATTTTTGTCGGTTTTTACAGCGTTTGTCGGTTCAAGAACAGGGATAGTGATGTGTAAATCGTTGATTATGAGTTAGGGAAAAACTTTTGGATGCGTACACGGAATGGCTCCTTTTGGAAAGGAAACCAGAAACGGAGCCCAAGCCGGCCTTTCTAAAAGCCAGTTATCATTTCAAATGGAGCTGAATTATTATTTCCGTTTTTTCAGTTGCCTTTCCAGGTCGTTAACTGTTTCGGCAGCGGCGGACTCAAAGGTGGATTCATCGGAAGTGGCGTGGATTCTGGGGCCTGGCAGGCTGAGCCGGATGTCGCAGATCTTGCCTTTGCCGGTGGAGTCCGGTTCTTCCTTGAAAAAGACATCTGCCCGTATAATGGAACTAAATTTTCTAGCCAGTTTGTCCAGTTTCTTTTGGGTTAGTTTTTCGACAGCATCGATTGGTTCTATGCCAACGAATTGAATGATGGTTTGCATACTTTATTTTTTGTTCTAGGTTACTTCTATCCAGTCAATCATAAGGGTAAACGCTCCGTCCTGTTTATCCGCGATCAAAAAGCCTATTTGCTGGATTTGAACGGCCTCAATTGCCGGGATGCCCTCCAGCGTCCTACCCCGGAAGGTCGGTACGAACTCCGATAGAGAAAATTCGTAGGTTTCCCATTCTCCCCCCCTGGTATCGAATTCCATTTTGTAGGATACTCTATCAAAGATTCCGCTGGTTTGAATCCGAAAGCTGTACCTTTTGCCATCGCCCCGTACGCGAATCCTCACCCGGCTGATATCGGAGGGGACGGGGGCTTTCAGCCGGGCCCGGGTGGACGCAAAACCTCCGTTGTTCTCCAGGGACACCTGGCCGGCAAACCGGGCGAAACCATCCTCCAGGATCTCCATGCGGCTCCGGGACAGGCCGCCCATGACGCCGTCATTGACGACGATCCAGTCCAGGTGATTTTCTTTATCAAAGTCTTCGATGATCATAGACGCAAATTTCCTCTTGTGCAGGGTGGACTTTTCTTAATCTGCTAAATATAGTATTTGCCTGAGTATTTATAATAAATGAGCTCTAAAACCTGGAGATTATGAAAAAAGCCTTTCGAATTACAGGAATGCGGGCGGCAAACTGGTGCACAACCTTTACATCAAGGGAGAATGGGCGCCTTCCGCTAACCTGACGGCCCACCCGGAGCATGGTGTCGGTGGCTGGACTGAAAAACAATTTATCCAGGCGGTGCGCTTTGGGCAGAGTAAGGACGGAATGGGGTGCAGCACGGCAATGCCAAAGTTTACCTCCATGGCGGGTGAGGATGTAAGCGCTATATTGGCTTATCTCCAAACGGCGCCGGGGATCGGGAAGGGGAGGGGTTGAGAGCAGGCAACTGAAAATGTGATAGTCAGGAGCTGCCCCGAAGAGGCAACTCCTTTACTATCATCAATAAAAACGCATTTTGGGCTTATTGGCCGGGAAGGGAAACGGCTTGGTGTGGGCTCAAAGTATTTCCCTTTCCGGCGGGCGGGTTCTTAACCGGCAACCCATCAATAACCGGCCCCATCGGGTTATCCCTACCTTACCGGCTCCGGCGCCCCGGTAAACTTCCGGTATCTGCCCGTCAGTTTGCCAATGAGGTAAGTCGTGGGAATGATAAAGTTCCTAACGAAACCAGGTATTTCCGGCATGCCATATTCCGAGCGGTAACGTGTCAGAAGGTAGGCGCCGTCGAAAGGCTCCGGTTCTCCTTTGCCGGATTTATTTTGGGCGTCATACAGTGCACTGAGGAAGAAAACAATGGTATTGGCCGGTTTGAGCCAGCCTTCGCAGTGGAGCGCCTCCTCGCCGGCATTCCAGAAACGGTGAGGCTTACCCCTTTCGAATATGACCGATTCGCCCGGGCCGGCATATTGAGGCTCCTCTCCCTGGAATTGATAACCCAGCCTGCCTTTGGCCACCGTAAATCCTTCATCTTGCTGATAATGGACATGCATAGCCGGGCCGGCGCCGGGCTGCACACATGCCTCGACCAATACCCTGTCCCCGTCCGGCTCCTTCACTATGGATTTGAAGGTTAGCTTTTCGCCCAATACGTTTTCAATCGTATGAGGTAATTCGAATTTCATAGCGTTATATTTTGATGACTTTAGTCACTATTAAGAAGAAAAAGGGGCGCTGAATTCGAGTTTGGAGCAACCACACTCAGTACTCTGTAAAATAAATA
>JAGQXQ010000292.1:0-178 GCA_020436535.1 Phaeodactylibacter sp. | reverse complement strand
TTTACTTAATTTACAGAGTACTCAGCCAGGTAAAACTCCAAACTCCACTATTCACCGCTGGCTTCCGCCAGTACATTTTTCTCAACGGGCGGCACCGTCTTCAGGTAAGCCCAGATAGCCGAAATGTCTTCATCGGCCATGAGCGTGAATTTGGGCATGGCGGAGGTCAGTCCCTGGC
>JAGQXQ010000291.1:1814-3345 GCA_020436535.1 Phaeodactylibacter sp. | reverse complement strand
AGCCCTTCAGCCCGCAGGAGCTGGCCCTGCGCATCGAGAAGCTCATCGAGATCCGCCGGTTGCTGCAGCAGCGCTATCGGGATGGGCTGCCCTCCGCTGGCGACGACGCCTACCGGCAGGAAGATGAGTTTATCACCAACCTCCGGGAATACATTCTCGAACGCATCGATGAACCCAACCTCAACGGCGACTACATCGGCCGGCACTTCGGCATGAGCCGCGTGCACCTGCACCGCAAGCTCAAAGCCCTCACTGGTCAACCGATCACTGATTTTGTCCGCTCCATCCGTTTGCAGAAAGCCCTGGAACTGATCCGGGAGGGCAGGCTGAATGTGTCGGAGGTTTCTTACCAGGCCGGCTTTTCTTCGCTCAGCCACTTTTCGCGGTCGTTTAAGAAGGCCTTTGGGAAGAGCCCTTCGGAGGTGTGAAGCCGCAGGGCGGGCGTAATGAAGTCAGGGATTATATCCTGCCAAAAGTAAGGAAAAATTTGTGTACGCCGGCTTGCTGGAATTTTGTTGCTGCCCATAAAAACAGGATAATTTTTTTAAATTTGAGGTTGAGCGTAGATCGGCAGATATGCACATGATGCTCCAAAACAAGGTAGGTTTAATGCTATTTTCGAGGACTCCCGCACATATCCGCTCTCTTTATCTCCCCGCCCTGGCCGGAATAGGCCGGCTATTTGGACAGAGAACCCTACCCCTTTTTCTCAACCTTGTCTTTTTTGCCGCCTCACTTCCCGCTCTCTATTCCCAGGCCCACCTCTTCGATGCTCATCTGCTGACCCCTGAAGACGGCCTGGCCAACCTGATGGCTACCGCCATCTACAAAGACAGCCGCAGCTTTATATGGATAGGCACCCGCTATGGGCTGAACCGCTACGATGGCTATACTTTTGAGTTGTATACCAAAGAGGAAAATGCCTTATTCAATAATGAAGGCATCCGGCACATCCGTGAAGATGGAGAAGGGAATTTATGGTTGTTCTATGAGGATTTGAGAATCTTTGGTTTAGCCTTTGGCGAAGTACATTCCGTCAGCCTGTTCAATCCCGAAACAGAGCAGGCTGTCTCCTTTGACGACTGGTTTGCCGGCAACGCTCCTTTTAAAGCGGCAGAAATTTATCTGCCAAAGATCACCGACCCCCATAACCGCTTATGGATGTGTACCCGCAAAGGCGGGCTTTTTCTCTACGACGGCGGTTTTAAGAAGGTCTTCCAACAGGAAGGCGTTCTTTTCGAATACCTCACTGTTGACCAGGAGGATAACATCTGGCTGGCCTGGGAGAACCGGGCCGTCGGCGTCGACGCTTCGGGAAAAGTGATTGAAGAAGTCGTATTGCCCGCCCCCATTTGCGGCATATGGGCCGATACAAGCCAGAGCCTCTGGATATCTACTATGGATTTCGAAGGAGAAAGGTCAATAAATATCTGGCGCAAAGCAGGAGGTGGAAAGTTAACCTCCCTCCCGTTAATGCGCAACGGAAGCCCGGTAGAACTAAAACCGCGGAAAATTCCCTATTTGCACTTTA
>JAGQXQ010000291.1:0-1732 GCA_020436535.1 Phaeodactylibacter sp. | reverse complement strand
GGAGAGTGGTTATTCAATTATCATACGCTGTTGGGCAAAGGTTCGAATACTGATTTTCTGGATGTTTTCGAGGATGGCGCCCGCTTATGGCTGAGCACGTCAAACGGCGTTGTAAAAGCCAGCGCTGCCGCCAACCCTTTTCAGTTGATCCACCGTAAGGAAGACATAGCTTCAGATTGCAGAGGCATCACGGAGGATGAGTGGGGAAATATATACTTCTTGAATACGAACCTGTTCCTGTGGGATAAATACAAGCAGCGCCTTAGAAAGCTAACGGAAACGCAAGGCGCTTATGCGTTGGCCTATGCGGACAGTATCCTTTGGGTAGGAGATTACACCATGAAAGCCCTGGGGTTTGAAATAAACCTGAGAACCAATGAAGAATTCAGGTATCCGGTATTGGACCCCAACCATCACCTGGCTAATACTTTATTGCCTGTTAACCCCCCTCTCCGGTTCTTAGCCGGGCAGAACCAGGGCCTGGTTTATTTGGACCTGATAAACAAACAATTGTCCCCGTTTAAAAAATACAACGGTTTTGAGGCGTTAAAAACCAGCGAGGTTAACTTTATACACCAAAACGCCTCCGGTATTTGGTTAGCCACCAGCAGTGGCGTCTTCCTGATGACAGAAAAAGAGGGTGTCGTCCGCCATTTTAACACCGCTTCGGGCGATTTGCCCTTTGACCGCATCCGGCACATTCATGAAGATTCCAATGGCTATCAGGACTGCATCTTCTGGCTGGCTACCCAGGGCGGAGGCATAATACGCTGGCGGCCTGCTGTTGATTGGGGACAGAAATCGGAATTCAGGCAATTTACGGCCGCTGAGGGCTTATCCAATAACTACACTTACGCCATTTACGAAGACGATTACGGCAAACTATGGATACCGAGCGACAAAGGTCTGATGCAAATGGATAAAGCTTCGTTTCGGGTAAGAGTATTCACCGCTGATGACGGCCTTCCACATAACGAATTTAACCACACCTCTCATTATCAGGCTAAGGACGGCACGCTTTACTTTGGCGGCCTGGGCGGCCTGATCGCTTTTCATCCCAGGGTATTTGCTGATAAAGGTACAAACTCAACACCGCTGGCGTTCACCGGTTATTATGTCCTGGAAGAGGGCGCCGATAAAATGGCGGATAAAACGCAACTCTTGCAGCAGGGGAGCGCCATTACCATCCACCCCGGCGATAAATTCTTTGAACTCCATTTTACTTTACTGGATTATGAGGATACCGATAAGCACCGCTATGCCTACCAGATCGAAGGCTACAGCAATAACTGGAATTATATCGATGAAAATTATATCCGCATTACGAATTTGCCTTATGGGAAATATACATTGAGGATACAGGGGCAAAACAGCAGCCACGGCTGGTCGGAGCAGGAATTATCTTTGGCGATCCGTATCGCGAAGCCTTTTTACCTGCAATGGTGGTTCATTGCTGCTGTCGCCCTTTTGGCGGGGGGCGCCGCCTTAGCTGCCGTGTGGTGGCGGATCAGAGAGCTGGAAAGTGGGAAAGAACGCCTGGAAGCAGAAGTACATAAGCGAACCCGGCAGTTGGAAGAGAAAACAGCGCGGTTGGAAGAACAAAACCGGCAGATCGAAGCCGACAAACAGGTCATCGCCATTCAGGCTGACGAGCTGAAAGCCCTGGACAAGGCCAAGACCCGCTTCTTCTCCAACATCACTCACGAGTTCCGCACGCCGCTGACCCTGGTCA
>JAGQXQ010000290.1:537-2220 GCA_020436535.1 Phaeodactylibacter sp. | reverse complement strand
AGCTGGTCCTGCCGGTATTGCCGGCCGATCAGGCAACACCGCTGGAGGGCTACCCGGAAATAGTTGCTTTG
The DNA here is from genome assembly GCA_020436535.1 of Phaeodactylibacter sp. Taxonomy (GTDB): domain Bacteria; phylum Bacteroidota; class Bacteroidia; order Chitinophagales; family Saprospiraceae; genus JACJXW01. The sequence continues at coordinate 2,149 of JAGQXQ010000290.1, read as the reverse complement.
CCGGCTACAGCTCTATCGGCAGAAAAGGCTGCTCCAGCCTCAAAACTGGAAGCTGAGGTTAGCCAGGAGAAGCTGGAATTGCTTATTATTGAAGACAATGAAGAGGTCCGGGAGTATATTCGTTACTGTATAGACACTTCAAAATACAACATTACCGAAGCCAAAGACGGGGAAGAAGGCCTGAACAAAGCCATAGCCCTGGTCCCCGACCTGGTCATTTCGGACGTGATGATGCCGAAAAAGAACGGTTTTGAAGTAGTGAAAGCCATCCGGGGCCAAGTCGGCACTTCGCACATCCCGTTGATACTGCTGACGGCCAGGGCCTCCCTGGAGAGCCGCCTGGAAGGGTTGCGGCGGGGCGCCGACGCCTACCNNCCTACCTCACCAAGCCGTTCAGCCCACAGGAGCTGGCCCTGCGCATCGAGAAGCTCATCGAAATCCGCCGTTTGCTGCAGCAGCGCTATCAGGGTGGCTTCCAGGAGGCCAGTCGCGACGCCTATCAGCAAGAAGATGAGTTCATCATCAGCCTCCGGGAATACATCCTCGAACACATCGACGAATCCAACCTCAACGGCAGCCACCTCGGCCGACACCTCGGCATGAGCCGCACTCACCTGCACCGCAAACTCAAAGCCCTCACTGATCAACCCATCACCGATTTCGTCCGCTCTATCCGCTTGCAGAAAGCCCTGGAACTGATCCGGGAAGGCAAGCTGAACATGTCGGAGATTTCTTATCAGACCGGTTTTTCTTCGCTTAGCCACTTTTCCCGCTCTTTTAAGAAGGCGTATGGGAAGAGCCCTTCGGAGGTGTAACTATTTTCGCTCCAACTTTTTGTTTAACTTGCCTACAAAAAGGAGGCTCGTCATGTCCGAAAGGAAAAAAATACAAAAGGGCAATTCAGATTTTAAATATATCGTCGGAAACAATGGTTACTTCGTAGACAAGACGCTGCTCGTCAAGGAATTTCATGAAAATGACGACCATGTGTTGCTCATCCCCCGCCCCCGCCGGTTCGGAAAAACCCTGAACCTGTCGATGATCGAACACTTTTTTGATATCAACAAAAAAGAGAGCGCCAGCTTGTTTACAGAATTCAAGATCAGCGCGGAAAAAGGTTTTTGTCAGGCACACCAGAATAAATACCCAGTCATTAATCTTTCCCTAAAAAGCGTCCGGGCAAGTGATTGGGATGCTTGTTTGCTACACATTAAAGATGTCATTTCGAGGGTTTATAAAGATCATAAATATCTTCTGAAATCAGACAAATTAGAAGATTTCGAAAAGCAGTTTATTGAAAAGATCATACTGGAAAAGGGCGTGCAGAAAGATTATGAATTCAGCCTTTTGAATTTAAGCGAATACCTAAGTACTCATTTTGGCGCCGAAGCCATCATCCTCGTCGACGAATACGACACGCCGATCATCGATGGGTACAAAGAAAAATACTACGATGAGGTTATCAAATTCATGCAGGTGTTTATGGGCTCGGCGTTCAAAGGAAATCCCTACCTGCACAAAGGGTTGATAACCGGCATTATGCGCATAGCCAGGGAGAGCATTTTCTCGGAGATGAACAACATTGGTGTCTATACCATCACCAGCCTTTATT
>JAGQXQ010000290.1:149-506 GCA_020436535.1 Phaeodactylibacter sp. | reverse complement strand
GTTTACCGAACAAGAAACAAAAGACACCCTAAAATATTTTGGCCTTGAAGGGCATTTCCCGGAGGTGCAGAAGTGGTACAACGGCTACAAATTTGGCAATACCGGCCAGATTTACAACCCCTGGTCCATCGTCAACTACATATCGAGGCACGAGGAGGGCTTCAAAGCGTATTGGATCAACACTGGGACCGATTCGCTCATCAAATCGCGGATCGTAGAACCGGACCTCAACCGGACTTATGATACGTTGCAGCGCCTAATCGCCGGCCAAACCATCGAAAAAAGGATTGTCGACAGTTTTGTTTTTGCCGATTTTGACACTAAAAAGGAATTACTGTGGACTTTGCTCGCTTTTTC
>JAGQXQ010000290.1:0-122 GCA_020436535.1 Phaeodactylibacter sp. | reverse complement strand
GGTTATTTGACGCAAACGGAAAACGTGAAAGACGACGTGTATCTATTGAAAATCCCCAATTATGAAATAAAAAAGGTTTTTAAAGATATCGTCATCGACTGGTGGGAAATAGAACACCGGGT
>JAGQXQ010000289.1:18822-25776 GCA_020436535.1 Phaeodactylibacter sp. | reverse complement strand
GCCAAAAGCTAACTGCTGAATAGTTCCTAAGTAAGTTTATATTAGGTAAGTTTCTCGCAAAGCCCCCGCTTAGAAAACTACTCCAATTTAATCCAGTACCTTACCCATTCCACCATTTTTTGGTAAATTGTACCGAACTTTCGATCCAATCAACAAACAACGCAACCCTTTACGCGGTACAGAGCATGAGGCATAAATACCCGGGCGATTACAGTCTGATCCATCCTGCTTCAGATATGGAGCGCAGGCTCCACTTGCCATCGGGGGTGGGTTTCATTATTAGATTGCTGTATTGTTATATTGTAGAATGGATGCATTGTTGCATTTTGCCCGGAAAAGCTTTAGCGAAGACGGGTGTTGGATTGTTGAAATGCTGGATTGTTAAATGGTTAGATCGTTGGATTGTTATTATGCAGCCCGTCAAGTTAAGCCTAACCATCCAACCATCCAACCATCCAACCATTCCCCTGAACAGGCAACCCATAACGCGGCGCTCCCGAAGGAAAGCAATGATAGCATTTGCTGTCGGCATCCTGGCCCTCCTTCCGCTTTTCCTCCACGCACAGGGCAAAGCCGGCAACTACCGCTTCGAAAAACTACCCGCCGAGATCGGCTTTTCCAATACGGGCGTGAATGATATACTTGAAGACCACCAGGGCTTCCTTTGGCTGGCCACCTGGTCGGGGCTGGCCAAGTATGACGGCTACAGTGTGAAGATATACCGCCAGCAGCCGGGCAATACCAATGGCCTGAAGAGCAATAAGGTTACCCAGCTTTACGAGGACAGTAAAGGCAACCTGTGGGTTGGGACGAACTATACGGGCTTTTACCGCTACAACCGAGAGTTAGATGTTTTTGAGCAGTTCTGCCGCGACCCAAAGGATATGAATAGCCTCAGTAACGACAACGTCTGGGCTATTTTAGAGGACAACCAGGGCGCGTTCTGGATCGGTACTGAACGGGGGCTGAACCGCTTCAATCCGGAGACCAACCAGTTTATCCGCTATGAAAATGCCCCCCTTGACAGCCGCAGCCTGAGCCACGATTTTGTTTATTCCATCGCCCAAACCCCCGATGGGTCATTGTGGATCGGAACAGAGGAGGGCCTGAACCGCCTGGTGCGCAACGGAGGCGAAGAGTATTTCATTCGCTACAACCTGGCGCCAAAAGGAGTTTCCGGCGAGGCTTTCCTGCCTCATAATTTTATCTACAAAATACTGCCTTCCCGCTTCGATCCGTATGTGTTCTGGGTTTGCACCAGCATTGGCCTGAAAAAAGTACGCTTCTCGCCGGACGGCCCAGCCCTCCTCGACGTCCAGTTTTTCGGCCACGATGTCGGTGTGCCTCACAGCCTGAGTCACCCCTTCGTACCCGACGTGCTGGAGGAAGACGCTTCTCACGTGTGGGTGGCGACCTACAACGGCCTGAATCTGCTGGATGCCCAAAGCGGCAAAAGCAGGCATTTTTCCCACAATAAAAATGACCCCAACAGCCTGAGTAACAACGTGGTAATGTGTTTGTCGAAAGACCGCACCGGCAACCTCTGGATCGGTATGGATAAAGGAGTGAATAAAGTGAATCTCCATGCCAAAGCCTTTCAGAGCATCCATCTCGATGCCGGCGGCCATTCCGGCAGCAGCCTTACCTGCCTCATACCGGCTTCCGGCCAAAAGGGAATGTGGACCGGCTCCCGGGGTGGTGGGCTCAATTTTTTGCCCATCAATGAAGAGGGCAAGATTGCCGGCCCGGCCAGGAATTACCGCTTTGCTGCGTCGAAGGTCCAGGAACTAGCCGGTTTTATTTCCGGCCTGATGCTCGACCGGGAAGGCTGGCTGTGGATGGCCACCGACGGGGCGGGCGTCCTCCGGATACGGGAGGCGGATATTCCGCCACAAGGCGGCCTCCTTCGCAATTTTCAGCAGTTTACCAAAAGCGGCCAACTCAGCGACGACTACGTGATGTCGCTTCTTCAGTCGGCTACCGGCGATGTGTGGCTGGGCTACTGGGACAAAGGGCTCGACCGCTATGACCCTGCCACCGGGGCTTTCCACCACTACCTCGTTACCAGAGGGCTGTCGGTGAACTTTCAGGAATTCCCCATCGTACACCTGGCGGAAACAATAGAAGGGGGGCACTCCTGCCTTTGGCTGGGGACGCGGGGCGGCGGCGTTTACAAACTGAGATTTGACGAAAAAAGCAATAGCCTGGAACTCGTAAAGCGCTTCCGCTCCCAAGACAACGAACCCGGCAGCCTGAGCAATAATTTTATCAACGCCTTCCTGATCGACACGCAGGGCAGCCTTTGGGTTGGCACCGACAATGGGCTGAATCGGCTGGACAACAAAACGGGCGCTTTCCACTCGTATTTCGAACGGGACGGGCTGGCCAACGGCATCATACAGTCCATCCTGGAAGATGACGCCGGCAACATCTGGGTCAGCACCCAACAAGGCATTTCCTGCCTGCATTTCAGCGCAGGTAAGATGACGGCGAAAAACTTCGATGCTTTTGACGGCCTGCAGGACAATTTTTTCAACGACGATGCCGCTGCCACAACCACTGCCGGGCACCTGATATTTGGCGGGGTAAACGGCCTGTCTATCTTCCGGCCCGAGGAGATCCGCCCGGACACGATACCCCCGAAAATTGTTATCACCGACTTTCGCCTCTTCAACCGGCCGGTGCCGATCGGAAAGCTGCCGAACGGCCGGACGATTCTCTCCAGGAGCATTTCCGAAACCGAAATACTGAAACTGACCCACCGCGACCAGGTGGTGTCCTTCGGGTTTACCGGCCTGCATTTCGGGGAACCGAAAAAACTGCGTTACGCATACCAACTGGAGGGTTTCGACCTCGACTGGGTCTATACCGACGCCAGCCAGCGCACTGCTCACTACACCAATCTGCCTTATGATGATTTCACCTTCAAAGTGAAAACCGCCAACGGAGACGGCCTGTGGAGCGAACCGGTAGCGCTGCACCTTTGTGTGTCTCCTCCGTTTTGGCTTACCGGCTGGGCCTATACTTTATACGGCCTGGTGGGCCTGGGCCTGTTCTATTTTGGCCTGCGGATCACAAAACTCCGGGCGGAATTCCGCCACAGCCTGGAACTGGAGCGGGTGGAACGGGAAAAACTGGAGGAGGTCAACCGGCTGAAACTCCAGTTCTTTACTAATATTTCACACGAACTCCGTACTCCTCTCACCTTGATCGTCAGTCCTTTAGAACAACTCTTGCAAAATCCGGCAGACCGTAAAATGCACCGGCTTTTCACCCGGATGCATTTCAACGCCAATCGCCTGCTGACCATGATCAACCAACTGCTCGACATCCGAAAGAGTGAAGCCGGGCTATTGAACTTGCATGTAGCGGCGGGAGACATAGTGGAGTTTTCAAAGGAAATTTCAGCTTCCTTCAAAAACCTGGCCAAGCAGCGCAATATTCTATTGAAGTTTTCGGCTCAGCCGGAAACGATCACTGCCTGGTTCGATCACGACCAGCTCGAAAAAGTGCTGTTCAACCTGTTGTCGAATGCATTTAAATTTACGAAAGATGGGGGAGAGATTGCAGTCGATATCCGTCAGCCGGGGCCAGTTGAGATTACGGTATCGGACAACGGCGTGGGCATTCCGGCCGGGCAGCTGGAAAATATTTTTGAACGTTTTTATCAAGTGGAAAAAAGTAAGGAGTGGGCGCGTAAGGGGGGCACCGGCATCGGGCTTTCGCTGGCTAAAACCATCGTAGAGAAACACCATGGGAAGATAGAGGTGGAAAGCGAAGAAGGCAAAGGAACGGCCTTTCGCATCTGCCTTCCGCCGGGTGCAGGCCAGTTCAGTGCGGAAGAACTGCAGCCCATTGAAAAAAACGTCAACGGCCGGCCTGCTTTCACGCTTCCTGACCCGCCGGAAGACCTTCCTGGCTCGCCTGTCGAAACCATGCAAACCCATAGCAACGGCAATAGTGAAAAACCACTCATCTTGCTGGTGGAAGACAACCCCGACATCCGCGACTATCTGCGCGAGAACCTCGAAGCCCATTATCGCATCAGCGAAGCTTCCGACGGGCAGGAGGGGCTGGAAAAAGCGCTGGCAGAACCACCGGACATCATCATTGCCGATATTGCCATGCCCCGAATGGACGGCATTGAAATGTGCGCCAGGGTGAAATCGGATATAAATACCTGCCACGTGCCGGTCATTTTGCTTACTGCCCGCACCTCCCTCGTTTTTAAAGTGGATGGCCTCGAAACGGGTGCTGACGACTACGTTACCAAGCCTTTCCATATGCGCCTGCTGGCTGCCCGGATCAGAAACCTTATCAAGAGCAGGCAGGTCCTGCAAGCGCATTTTACCAAAACTTTCGATTTTAGCCCCTCCGGGCTTCCGCTCAATTCACTCGACGAGCAATTGCTGTCGCAGGTTAAAAGAATTGTCGAGAAACATATAGATGACAGCAATTTTTCCGTAGACCAACTCGCTTCTACCCTCAACATGAGCCGTGTACAATTGTATCGTAAACTGAAGTCGCTGACCGGAAAATCGCCGAACCAGGCCATTCGCAGCTTCCGCCTCAAGCGGGCGGCCCAGTTGCTCGAATCAGGGCAGTACAACGTGTCGGACGTTACCTACATGGTGGGTTACAACGACCTGAAATCGTTCCGCGATCAGTTCAAGAAGGAATTCGGGGTGTGTCCTTCAGGATATAATGAGTGAGGATTTATTATTTTGGATTGGCAACCTTTGTGCAGCTGGCGCGGGCCACCCGGGCGGTTCTTTGCAGGTAAATCAAACATCACAAATTTTAACTGGCTCATAGAAACGGCCGCAAGTCAAATATCGCAAATCGTTATTTTGAATTAATAGCCTTAATACCTATAAAAAAATGCAAATCAACGACACCCACCATTCCGGCCACTATCAGGCCAACCCCAGCCGCTACGACTCTATGCAATATCGCCGCTGCGGCCGCAGCGGCCTCCTCCTGCCGATGATATCGCTGGGGTTGTGGCACAATTTCGGGCATACGGACGATCTGGAAAAAGGCCGGAATATCCTGCGTTCCGCTTTCGATAACGGCATCACCCATTTCGACCTGGCCAATAATTACGGGCCGCCCTACGGCGCGGCGGAGGAGAACTTCGGCCGTATCTTTCGGGACGACTTCCGGCCCTACCGCGATGAACTTATCATCTCCAGTAAAGCCGGTTGGGATATGTGGCCGGGGCCCTACGGCAACTTCGGCTCCCGCAAATACCTCATTGCTTCGCTCGATCAGAGCCTGAAACGAATGGGCCTCGAATACGTCGATATTTTCTACCATCACCGGCCGGACCCGGAGACGCCACTGGAGGAAACCATGGGCGCCCTGCATCACCTGGTGCAACAGGGCAAGGCGCTCTACGCAGGTATTTCTCAGTACGATGCAGAACGCACTGCAAAAGCAGCCCAAATATTAAGGGATATGGGTACGCCGCTGCTCATCCACCAGCCGCGTTACAGCATGTTCGACCGGTGGGTGGAAAATGGCCTTCTGGATGAGCTGGAGCGGCAGGGCACAGGCGCTATCGCTTTTTCCCCTCTCGCACAGGGTATTCTCACAGGGAAATACCTGAAAGGGTTTCCGGAAGACAGCCGCGCTGTGAAGGACGCCCGTTACCTGAATAAAAGCCAGATCACGGATGAGAAGCTCGACAAGGTACGGCGCCTGAACGCCATCGCTGAACAGCGCGGGCAGAGCCTCGCCCAGATGGCCGTCGCGTGGTTGCTGAAGGATGAACGCATCACCACCGTTCTGGTTGGCGTGAGCCGGGTACAGCAACTGCTGGACAATATTGGGGCGTTGGAGAACCTGGCGTTTAGTCAGGATGAGCTCCAGCAGATTGAGGCTGTTTTGAAGTGATTTTTCCTAACTACTGAATAAAAACGCCGGGCTAAAATTCAATTCAGCCCGGCGGTAAACTAAGTAATGTATGCTCTTTTAGTGCTTCAAAAACTTAGCAGAATAAACCTCCTTTCCGGTGTGGATCTTTAAAACGTAAAACCCACTCAGCAGATCAGCGACATTCACCGAGGCGTAGGGATTGCCAACCGTTTTTACCAGCCTCCCGTTCATATCGAATACCTGGACGGTTTCTATATTGTCCAACCCTTCGATGTAGAGTTGGGTGGAAACCGGGTTGGGGTAGATGTTCACGCTGGCGCCAACCGGGGTTATGGTACCACTTACCACCTCTTCGTCATCATAACTTGTAAGGTTATCAAAGCAGATGCCGCCAACCGTGGTGGTGCCTTCCTGGGCGAGAATCTGGAACTGGATGTCCGATATCTGATCCTGATACAGAACACCATCGTAGGTGGTCAGCCAGGAGGGGATGGCAAAACTGCTGAAAGGGATATATACCTGAACCCATTCCCCGGAGGAATTGGCCAGCACGCCACCGACTGTCCTTTGCCATTCTTCGGTGCCACCCGTGCTGTTGACGAAAACCTTCACCACGAAGGAAACATTACCGGGAATGTCGGCGGGTTCAGTAACTTTATACCAGAAGCTGAGGCCCAGGTGCTCTGTCATATCCGGAAAAACACCCAGTATGGTATCGGCGGGAGAGAACGCCATATCGACACTGCCGCCCCAGCCCTGGTCGCCGACGAGGTTGTACGTGAGGCAGGCGGCGCTGTCGCCCTCAACCGTATCGTCAGAAGGGTTCAGGGAGTAGCTGCCGGCGGTGCTGTTCTGCCAGCTGTTGACTCTGGTTGACGGGCTGTTGAAATCATTCAGCTTGAAGCCTTCATACAGGGTAACGTCACCGGCCGTATAGCTGGTCAGGTTGTCGAAACAAATGATGCCGTTGGTTTCAATACCCATCGAGTTGGTGACGATCTGTATCTCGATGGTGTGGATCTGGTCGAGGTAGAGGACGCCGTCGTAAGTGGCCTCCCAGGAAGGAATGGCAAA
>JAGQXQ010000289.1:0-18695 GCA_020436535.1 Phaeodactylibacter sp. | reverse complement strand
ACTCCGGTTGTAACGCTGGCCGGCTGGGTAACTTTGAAGTTAAAACGAATGCCTTCATCCCCTGTAAGGTCGGCGAATAATTCACCGCCGTTGGTAAACTGCATGTCGACGCTGCCGCCCCAGCTTTGGTCGGCGATGAGGATGTAGTCGAGACAGGCGGACCCGGAACCTTCTACGGCGTCCGTAGAGCTGCTGAGGGAATAACTGCCGTCCGTGCTGTTGATCCAGTTGCCGATGTCGCCCACCACGTCAAAACTTTCGAGCAGGGCGCCGATGTTACTGGAACTGCCACCGTAGGCGGCCAGCCCATCAATCAGGATTTCCCCGGTGGTGGTGATGCCCGCTCCGGAGACGATCTGCATCTGGATTTCTTTGATTTGATCGAGGTAGAGAACACCATCGTGGGTGGTTAACCACGATGGGATGGCAAAAGCAGAAAAGGCGATCTTTGCCTGTACCCAATCACCGGTCATGTCGTCGATCACGCCGGATATTGAGGCGTGCCATTCTTCGTCTCCGCCCGTGCTGTTGATGAATATCTTGGTAGTCCAGTTCACTGTATTGACATCGCTGGCCGGAGTGATGACCTTATACCAGAAGCTGATGCCTTCGGCCTCCGATAGGTCTCCAAAGGTGTCTCCGTCCGGGGTCACCTGCATGTCTACGCTACCTCCCCAGCTCTGGTCGGCGACGAGGTTGTAATTGAGAGAGACCGAACCGGTGCCTTCCATGGCGTCATCTGAACCGGAAAGGGTGAAACTGCCGGCGGTGCTGTTGATCCAACTGTCGATGGCGGCGGGGTCGTCAAAGCTTTCCAGCAATATATCCTGGGTATAGGCCATCCCGCTCCAGAAGAGGCAGGCTGCCAAAATGGTGTAAAACCGATTTTTCATAGGTTAAGTTTTTTGTTTGATAAATTGTTAATATGTCCACCTGCATAAATCGAAATTGCAATGCCGCAGAGGTAATAAAGGGTCGTTGAACCCAGTTGAATTTGGGTAGCCAGGGCGCGGTTGCATGAGCGCTGGGCCCATTGACGCCATCTTCCACAATCAAAAAACCACGATCGTCTTCGTTGTTCTTTGCCCTGCGGCTTCTATCACTACCTGGAAAAGCCCCTTTCCAAACCGGAGCGGGATACTGGTTTTCGAGCCGGCCATTCTCTTATGGAAAACCCGCTTGCCCTCCAGGTTGAAAATAAAGACTTGTGCCGCCGGCCCTTCCGTGCGCTCTATATAAAGGATATCATGAGCGGGGTTGGGAAAAGCGCGGAAAACCGGGCCGGAGGGTTGGGTTGCGATATCGGTGATCAGTTCATTACCCGACCTTACCACCAGCATATCGTTGTGCAGTTCGATCGTATCCACCAGCAAATCATTGCCGTTGTCGATGGTTATTTTGTAGGCCCCTTTGAAGCCGCGCATCCGGAACTCCCCGTTGGCATCCGTTTGCCCGCTTTCTTCTGTCCACCATTCATTGAAGACCAGGTCGATGAAAGCCTCGCCGGCAGGTTTGAGTGTCCAGTTCTGGTAAAACATGGGGGCGTTCCCGTGCCAATGCGCTCCATCCCAGAATCCCCACATCAGGAAGCCGTCTGTGCTTTCGTGGCTGAAAACGATGGTTAGGAAATCGCGGAGGTAGGTGGCGGCGAGTTCATCATCGATGGCCTCGTTGGTGTCGTATTCGGTGATCTTGGCGGTAGTGCCGAAGCTGGTGTAAAAGTCTTCTAAAATGTTGTAGACATCATAGATGGAGTTAGGGAACCCGCCGATGTGCCCCTGGAAACCAATACCGTCCAGATGTACGCCGGCGTCGATGAGTTCCTGAGCAAACTGTTTTTTCAAATCATATGCTCCCCCTCCCGTATTGCCCTGGCTGATGGTTACGTAATCGTTGATGTAGGTTTTGGTGTCGGGGTCAACTTCGGCGAGCTTTTCAAAGATCTCGGCATAGATCTCCCGGCCGGTAGGGTAACCCGGCTGCCCCTGCAGCGCATATTCCAGGTCGCGGTTGGTGGTGGTCTCGTTGAGCACGTCCCACTCGGCGATGTTGCCGGCGATGCCAGGGTAGGTGATGATCTCTTCGATGTGGCTGTTGATGCGGCCTTTTATGTAATCGGGGTCGTTCTGGTTGGCCTGTATGTCGGCCGGCAGGTTGCTCCAGCCCGGCCAGACGAGGTTGTGCCCTCTGATTGTAATATCGTGGTTGCGGAGCCATTGTACCGCGTTGGCCGTTTCGGGTTTGGATGTTATCCAGTTTTGTTCCCAGCCCGGCCATTTCAGGGCGTTTTCAAAAACCACCCAGTTAAAGCCATGCCCCTGGCCGTCGAGGTCGAGCAGTTTGGATTCGTAGATGTTGTTCTGGCTGTTGTTGCCGGCGAAGAGCCTGGACACCACTGCCGAGCCGAAAGCATAATCGTGTTTCAGCATTTCCACCGTTACGGATGCTCCGGGAATGGCGCCGCCGTCGGCATCTTCCACTCGTACCGTCAGGTTGGCCTTTCTGATCTGTTCGATGCGTTGGGCAGCCTGGGCGCGCCATGGAGCGTCGGGCTCCCAGCCACCGTATTGGCTGTTGTTGGTTTGGTTGGGCAACTCGTCCACTGTAATGCTCGTGCCGTAGTTGAGTACAGCCAATCCGCCTATTTCTACTGTTTGAGGCATCCAGGCCAGGTGCAGCCCGAAGGTGAGGCCGCCCGGAGCGTAGGTTTGGTTGGCGTCGAAAGGAACCAGGAACTGCGTCCATTGGCTGGAAGGGCTGAAGGTGAGATAGGCTTCATTTTCATAAGTCGACGAGTTCTGTATGAACAAGCTTACCCGCCCACTGCCGCCTTCAGAGCGCAGCCAGATGGCTAGCAGGCAGGCGCTGCCGGCAGTGGCCGTCTGAAGGTTCTGAATGCCGTAACCGGCATCCCATTGGTTGTTGCCGGAACTGTTGACGACGATGCGCACTTTTTGGGAAAAAACCTGGCCGGTAGCTGCTTGGTTACTGCCGCTGATGTCACCATACCAATAATCAGCATTCAGGTTGGCCGCTTCCGTGTTGTTGAGCAGCCAGCCTCCGGCGGGCAGGCCGTAATCGTTTTGAAGGCTGTTCTGAAGAGCGCTGTGGTAAGCATCCTGGGCATGGGCGCAGATACTCATCAATAAGGCCGCGAGTACGCAGATGGGAAGTTTCATACATTTTTTATTGTGCTGAATCAAAAATAAGTTAGAGTGGCTACATTTATGCGTGGTGTTTTGCTCAAAAAGGGGGGGTGTTTGATGCTATTTGGACGCCTTTAGATTCATTCTCACCTTTTATTCCAGAATCACCTCACCACTCCGCAAATCAACCATTTTCGTAGTGTAACTATTCAGCAATTGGCGCTTAGCTATTGGCCATTGGCGCCCGATGCCCATAAAAATGGGATATAAGCTTAAGCTACCGGTTTTTTGCTTAACATAACAACCTTAAGGGCAGGCATTTGCTAAACGCTAACCGCCAAAAGCTAACTGCTGAATAGTTACTTCGTAATTTGAGTTTCACAGAATTCCAGCTCCGCTGGCCGGGCTACCCACTACTTTGGGTTATTGAGATGGAACCGGAAGAAAATACCGGCCTGTGGGCAAACCTCCCGCACTCCGCGAACTTGTTTTTGAGGTACTTCAATACTGAAGCGGCAGGCGATAGCTTCCTGGCTGGCATAATTGTAAATTGAAGGGTGGGCGGTATCAACTTGATTCTGCATAAATTTACGATATTACAAAGCCCTGAATTGATGGAATCGATTGCTTTTCTGAAAAGAGTATTATCAGATCATAAACCAATCCTTACAGTATGTTGAGATCACTCCTCCTACTTGCAGCGGCCATTTTGGCCTTTCCCGCCTATTCCATCGCCCAGGCTTTGCAACTCAATGAACAAGGCTACTTCGAAAAGCCGGGAGTCAATGTGTTTGTCTTCAGCAACTGGTACAACGGCCTGTTCAGCGATTCCAAGATCAGCGGGGTGGAGATCATCCACCACGGGGTGCGCACGGCGACCAACGGCGATGTCCGCCTGCAGAATACTCCGGAGCAGTGGGACGCCATCCCGCAGTTCGTCGAACGCAAAGTGGATACGGCCGGCAATAGCATCGAGGCCTTCCTGATGTACCCGGATTACGATTTCAACTACAGCATAAAAGCGGTGGCTCATGAAGAGGAGGTGCGCCTGAGCGTACATCTGGAAAAACCCTTGCCGGAAGCCCTGCGCAACCGGGCTGGGTTGAACCTGGAGTTCCTTCCGGCTGCCTATTTTGAAAAGGCTTTCCTGGCCGATGGGCAGCCCGGTACTTTCCCCCTCTATCCTGGCGGCCCGATGGTGAAACAGCCAGGGGGCGCCACCACGCCACGCCCCCTGGCAGGAGGCAAAAAGTTCGTGCTGGCTCCGGAAGATCCCGAACGCAGGGTGTCCATCGAAGCGCGGATAGGCTCTCTCTCGCTTTACGACGGGCGGAACAAGGCGCAGAACGGCTGGTACGTCCTGCGCACCCTGATCCCTTCTGGCAAAACCGGGAAAGTGGTGGAATGGGCACTCCGGATAAATGGCATTCCTGGCTGGGTGCGTCCGCCGATGATTGCTCATTCGCAGGTGGGCTACCACCCCGATCAGAAAAAGGTGGCAGTTATTGAGTTGGACAAGAACGATCGCCCTCTTCCCACTGCCCGCCTGATGAAGCTGGATGAAAACGGTGCATCACGGGAAGTCTTGATGGGAGGCGCCAGGGCTTGGGGGCAATACAACCGCTATAACTATCTGTCTTTTGATTTTAGCCCGGTGGAAGAAGAGGGCCTGTACGTCATTGAATACGGCCAACAACGCACCAATCCCTTTCCCATTGGCCGGTTTGTTTATGATAAGGCCTGGCAGCCTACGCTCGATGTATTTTTCCCGGTGCAGATGGACCACATGACGGTCAATGAAGCCTACCGTATATGGCACGGCGCATCTCACCTCGACGACGCTCTCCAGGCGCCCGTCAGCCATGAACATTTCGACCTCTATGCCCAGGGGCCGGCCACCGATACGCCCTTTCAGCCCGGCGAGCACATTCCGGGGCTCAACATCGGAGGCTGGTACGATGCCGGCGATTATGACATCCGGACTCCAACTCATTACTACGTGGTGATGAACCTGGTACATACCTGGGAAGACTTTCGCATCGAACGAGATGAAACAACGATTGACCAGGCCACCCGTTATGTGGACATCCACCGGCCCGATGGCCAGCCCGACCTGCTCCAGCAGATCGAGCATGGCGTTCTGGCGCTGATCGCCCAACACCGGGCGGTAGGCCACGCCATTCCGGGCATTGTATCGGCTCATCTCCACACCTACCATCACTTGGGCGACGGGTCGACGAAAACGGACAACCTCGTTTATAACCCGGAGCTCGACAGCCTCGAGTCGGACGGCTTTACCAGTGGCTCTTTTGATGACCGCTGGGCGTTCACCAGCAAGTCTACACCGCTCAACTACGGCTCCATTGCCGCGCTGGCCGCCGCCAGCCGCGCCCTGCGGGGTTACAACGACGAACTGGCCACGGAGTGCCTGTCCACAGCTGAAAATGCGTGGCTGGAGGAGCAAAGCCATGAGCCCGACTTGTTTCACCATGGCAATACTACCGGCGGGCGCCTGGACGACGAAGAGCTGAAGGCTACTGTTGAACTGCTGCTTACCACAAAAAAGGATCGATACCGCCTGAGCCTGCTTGAGCAATGGGCAACCATCGAAAACCGCTTTGCGCAGAGCGCCGCCCTGGCCGTCCGGGCTATTCCGTTGATGGACGAGGCATACGCCGAAAAGCTGGAAGGGCTGGCCCGGAAGTATAAAGAACAGATCCATTTATACGAAAAGGAAAACCCATTCGGGGTGCCCATCGCCACCGGTGGCTGGGCGGGCAGCGGGCAGGTGATCGCTTTTGCCCAGACGAATTATCTCCTGCACAAGGCCTTCCCCGCCATTTTTGAAGAAGAAGATGTGTTTAAAGGGCTGGCCTACCTCTACGGCTGCCACCCCGGGTCGGATGTATCATTCGTTTCTGGCGTGGGCACGGTTTCCAAAAAGGTGGCTTACGGAACCAACCGGGCAGACTATTCCTTCATCGCTGGGGGTATCGTGCCGGGGGTACTGATCCTGCAGCCGGATTTTCCGGAGAACAAGGAGGACTGGCCGTTTTTATGGGGTGAGAACGAGTATGTCATCAGCGTAGGGTCGAGCTATTTGTACCTGGTAAATGCAGTTCGGGATCTGTTGAAGCGGAGTAAGTAGTGGATAGGCATACGGCCCTCCCAATGGTAATGGCTGCTGATTTTGGCCGGCATCGGCGTGCGGCCCGGTATGGGAAACAGGGTATTGCCCTCTTTTTATTATCCGCCGTTATCCAGCGGTTGAGGCCGCTTTTCAGGCGTATTTGCTTGCCGTTCTCGACAAATACCACTTCACATTCGTCAGCTTGAAAGGTGATCACTTTACCATTAAATTAGCCTGTTGATACGCCGGCGCCCCCAGGCTCCGGCTCCGGTTCGATGGAACCGACCCACCAACCGATATCTGAAATTCCCCTGATTCCAGGATGCTTTCTCCATCTTCATTGACGATCTCGAGCATTTTTGGCGTAACCTCAAATGTTACTATTTTGCTTTCTCCTGGCTCGAGGGCCACTCTTTGGAATCCCTTGAGGGTATACCGAGGCACTTCTACCGACGCTACCAGGTCGGTGACGTAAAGCTGGACAACTTCCTCCCCTGCGTATTTTCCGGTATTGGTGACTGTCGTGGTTGCGGTAATGCTTTCCGAGGCGCCGATGGATGGTTTGGAGAGGGAAAGGCTGCCGTAGGAGAAGGTGGTATAGCTCAATCCAAAACCAAATGGGAATAAGGGGGGCTTTTTCATATACCGGTAAGTACGATTGGCCATGGCGTAATCCTCGTAGGGCGGAAGGTCATCGACGGACATAGGAAAAGTGACCGGCAACTTCCCGGAAGGAACGGATTTCCCGAAAATTGCATTACTGACCGCCAATCCACCTTGCTCGCCAGGGTACCACGCGAATATCAGGGCATCGGCCATTTCGTAAACTTCCGGGCAGGCGATGGCGCTTCCACCGGTGAGCACGACGACCAGTTTTTTGGCGTTGGCTCTGATTTTCTTTAGAAAATCGATCTGGTTTTGCGGCAGCCCTATGTCTTCTCTATCGCCGAAGTGGTTCGAAAGGATGGACTCCCCTTCTTCCCCTTCCATCAACTGAGAAATGCCCAGGCAGGCGATGGTCACGTCCGATTCGGCGGCTACTCCGGAGAACCAATCCTGGGGATTTCTGTTGGGCTCGTCCAACAGTGCGCCCTGCCGGTATTTGACGGAAGTATGAGGGCTCGCATTGGCGACGACGCCTTCGAGAATGGTTTTCAGGTCCTCGCTCACACCGTAGTAATTGGCCAATAAGGCCTGAACATGAGCTGCGGTTGGCCCGGTAACAAAAATGCTTTTCACCCCCGGGGCAATGGGCAGGGTATTGTTAACGTTTTTCAGCAGCACCAGGGATTTTTCAGCGGCTTCCAGGCTTAAGGCTACGTGTTCTGCTTTTCTGATCCAGGAAACGCCGATCGTATCAAAGGGCACCAGGCCGGGAGGGTCAAACAGCCCCAGCTTAAACCGGGTGGGCAGGAGTTCCCGGAGGTTCTTATCAATTTCTGCTTCGGTGGTAAGCCCTTGCTTCACGGCATTAACCAGTTCAGGATAGGTGCTGCCACAGTTGAGGTTGGTTCCGGCGTTGAGGGCCATGGCGGCAGCCTCGGCAGGCGTGTCCACCACTTTGTGGCCTTCGTAAAAATCGACGATAGCCCAGCAATCAGAGACGAAATAACCTTTGAAGCCCCATTTTTTTCTCAGCACCTCCTGCATGAGATAAGGGTGTGCACAACATGGAAAGCCATTGGTTCGGTTGTAAGCGCCCATCACCCCTTCTACATGGGCCTCTGTCACGAGCGCTTCAAATGCCGGCAGGTAGGTCTCCCACAGATCCTTCATGCTGGTTACAGCATCAAATTCGTGCCTCAGCCGCTCCGGGCCGTTGTGTACGGCGTAGTGCTTGGCCATTCCTGCCGCCTGCAGATATTTGGGGTGATCGCCTTGTAATCCTTTTACGAAGGATACTCCTATCCTCGACGTAAGGTAAGGGTCTTCTCCATAGGTTTCCTGCCCTCTTCCCCATCTCGGGTCCCGGAAGATATTAACGTTGGGGGTCCAGAAGGTGAGCCCTTGATAGCGTTCTCTTTGATTGTTGGCCACCGAGGCATTGTATTTCGCCCGGGCTTCCATTGAGATGGCCTGGCCTATGCGTAGGATGAGGCCGGTATCGAAGGTTGCCCCCAGCCCAATGGCCTGGGGGAAAACAGTTGCCCGGCCGTTGCGCGCTACACCATGAAGGCATTCATTCCACCAGTTGTACTGCGGAATGTTGAGCCTTTCAATGGCCGGCGCCCCATACATCAACTGGCCTACTTTTTCCTCCAGGGTCAATTTGGAGATGAGGTCTTCGGCTCTCTCTGCATTGCTTAATTCAGGATCCTGGAATTTGTGTTCATATTTTTGTGCGGCCCCCAATGTAGCAGTCAGGAAAGCCAGGGCGAGGGCGCTGTATTTAAAAATATTTTTCATAGGTACTGGTTTGTGTAAAAATGGTTATTCTTTCTATGAAGTTGTCTAAAGTTTTCCAGCTAGCCCGCTCTTATAAAGAATCAGGCGGCAGGGCAAATATCAGCCAAAAGCCGTTGATCCGGAGCCAAAATGGTTTCAAATAAATCGGCAAAAAGGGCTTTTCCCCGGCGCCGAGTGTTATAAATATATTCAAAGAAGCCCAAATAGACGGGTAATCTTTGGCTGACATGCTCCACTATGTGGACGCAGCCATGAACGAAGGACGGACCAGATACCTTCCTGGGTGTTGACGTTTACTTCACAGAAGCCGTCTCCATCCTCATCGCGGGCATATTCTCCGGCAGCATGACAAACTGTTTTATGGGCACAACCCCATTCCTTGAGCCTTTTGTAGATATTGTACTCATCGGTGTATATGAGGCTACCCCGGGCAACGAGTTGTTTTATTATCGGCCGGATAGTCTTTTGCTGGACATCGTTGAGGAGCCTCAAGGTAAGCAACCCATTGCGTTGCACCAATCCGAGGACGGGAGGTTTTTCACTTTCCATTGTGCCTCGGCCACGAGCTCCCTTGAGACGGCGCCGGCGCGGCAAACGCCTAGCCTGCCTTACTTTTGCGGGCTGCCCCTTATGCCCAGCGACTAGGTATACTTAGTCTGCCTAAACTTCATCTGTAAGTTGTATATCAGGCTTTTTTTACAATACCTTCGCGCAATACGCGGGCCATTCGTTGAGCTGTGGGCTGGCTTACATTCAATTATTTAGCCAGCTGAGTGTTGGACAGGTTCAGCCCCATTAGATACAAAGCCACCACCCAAACTTTCAGGGATTTGTTACTGCCTGAAAAAACGATGTCGGTCAAGTCATCGAAATTGCGCTCGCAGTCCTGGCAATAGTATCGCTGGCGGTGAACTTCGTCGTGGCCATTCTTGATAATGGCATCCGATTCGCAATGAGGGCATTTGATTCCCTCTTTCCAACGAACTTCACGCAGCATCTCATAGCACTTGGCCTCGTCCATCAATTTCAAGAGGTTTATCCGTATCTTTTTGCGATAAATATAGGGCTTTTAGAAATCCGCCCGATTCTTTATAAGAGCGATAATAAAAACACTCATAATGAAACAGGTAATCCTGCAAAACTTAGCCCTTTTCACTTGTATATTTTGGGCCACGCCTTCACTCTGTGCTCAGAACATTCCCATTGTGGTAGAGGTGGAAAACGGCGCTCTGGGCGCCGACTTTGCCGTTGAACAGGACGGGGAGGTGAGTTACATCACCACGACGGCCAATAGTGCAGGGGATAGTCCTGGGAATGCCAACCGGGTGGCCACTCTGGAAGTTACCTTCCCGGCCGCTCAAACATATGAACTGTACATACGAGTGAAAGTAGGGCCATCGGGAGGCGATGACGATAGTTTCTTTTACGGCAACGGCTTCGGTGAAAAGCCCCCTGCTTCGGGCAACGATTGGGTCAGGGCCAACAACCTTTACTCGGCGGGCTACGTCGCCCCGGGAGAGGCCGTGGGGGGCGAAGGCGCTGCCGGCTCCAACGTATGGAAGTGGATCAACCTGTCGGAATTCACACGTGACGAACCACCCCTTACCTTCGAAGTGGCCGCTGGCGCCCTGACGCAAACCTTTCAGATCGGCTCCAGAGAAGACGGGCTCGATATCGATAAGATCGCTTTTGCCCGGGCGGATTACTACTACACTGTGTCTAACCTCGACAATGGGGAACCAGGCTCGAATACTCCCGGTGGCGCCCTTTCTACTGACCCTATAGCAGAAGGAAAGCCCAAGTTTCTGGGCAGTGTATACAGCCAATCCCAAAAAGTAGGTTTTACCAACTACTTTAACCAGGTGACCCCGGAAAATGCCGGAAAATGGGGCAGTGTAGAGCAATCCAGAGACAATATGAACTGGACGGAGCTGGATTCTGCTTATGCCCTGGCGAAAGACAACGGGTTTCTCTACCGTCATCACGTGCTGGTTTGGGGCAACCAGCAACCTGCCTGGATTGAGAACCTGCCTCCGGCGGAGCAGCTTGAAGAGATCAAAGAATGGTTTCAGGCAATTGCGAACCGCTACCCGGATATCGACTTTGTCGAAGTAGTCAACGAGGCGCTGCACGACCCGCCCGATTCTCCGGGCAGCGGGGGCGGTAACTACATCAACGCCCTGGGCGGCAGCGGGGCGACCGGCTGGGACTGGGTGCTGGAGGCCTTCCGGCTGGCCCGTTTGTATTTTCCCAACGCCCAACTTCTGATCAACGACTACAATATTGTGAACAGCACCTCCAGTACCAACCAATACCTGCAAATTATTAATCTGCTACGGGCAGAAGGCCTGCTCGACCAGATCGGCGTACAGTGCCATGCCTTTTCTACTACGGGCAGCGTATCTGTAATGCAGAGCAACCTCGATGCCCTGGCGGCTACCGGATTGCCCCTGTACGTTACCGAAATGGACATCGACGGGCCAACGGACCAGGTCCAGCTCGACAACTATCAGCGCGTGTTTCCAGTGTTCTGGGAGCATCCGGCCGTCAAGGGGGTTACGCTGTGGGGCTTCCGGCCCGGCATGTGGCGCACTTCGCAACAGGCATATCTGATTGAACCAGATGGAGTCACCGAGCGGCCGGCCATGGAATGGCTCAGAGATTATGTTCAAAGCACCGTCTTAAGCACCCATGAACCGGCGCCTTCAGCGGATCATATCACCGTATCTCCCAACCCGCTGACGTCAAATGTGCTGACAGTTGAAGGAATGGGCCGGGTGCGGCGGGCTGAGTTATTGGAGCTGATTGGAAGGAAGCTTTGGGCCGCTACTCCTGACGGCCATGTTATCCGCCTGGATGCAACCGTTGCCCCGGGCATGTATATCCTGTTGTTGTATGATGATAAATTTGTTTACGCCAAAAAGCTGGTGATACAAAATTAGGGTTGTCTTGGGCCGGCTATTTTTAAAACTCCATCGGATCCGGATGCCTGAAAGTATACCCCAGGGCTTTCTTTAGCTTTTCGTTCGAAACGATCTTATAGGCCAGTTGATCACTTGCCCGAAAAGTAGGCGGTTCAAACCCCTGCTTTTTCGCCTGTGCAGTGTAAAACGCGGCGCGAGTGGGGTGTTGGTCGGCACATACGTTAAAGGTTTGGCCCCAGGCGCTTTGCTCAATAACGGCCTCGATTACGCCGATACAATCGTCGAGGTGGACGAGGTTGACGGGCGCCTCGCCGTTGCGAACATCCCTCTTGCCGGCCAGGAAGCGGCCGGCCTTACGGCTGCCACCCACGAGCCCCCCCATGCGAAGGACCGTAGTTTGGGGGTGTTTCAGCAGTGCGAGATATCGCTCGATAACCACCAGCGCCCGAGCGGATGGAGTTGACGGGCCCAACTCATCTGCTTCCGTTACTTCCCGGTTTTCGTCCCAATACACACTGCTGGAGCTGACAAATAAAAGATATTCAACGGCGCCGGAATGGATATGCTCCATGACCGCCTTCACCTGCTGTGGATACTCCTCTTCCACCTCCGGGTTGCGGCGCCCGCCAGGCGGTATGTTCAGAACCAATAAGTCGGCGTCAAAAAAACTTTCCTTTTCCGGCCCTTCAACCTTGTCGGTTACCTGTATCAGATATGGCTCGATGCCCTGCTCCCGGATTTGTTCCAGCTTCTCCGGGCGGGTCGTGGAGCCCTTCACTTCGTAACCCTTTTGCGCCAGCGACGCCCCCAGTGGGAGCCCCAGCCAGCCACAGCCTAGTATGGATATTCGTTGGACCATGGAGTGTAAGTGTTTGAAAATTAATTGTTTATGTCGGTTTTAGCTCCGGAAATGTTAAAAACAGATACGGACAGGAGTTGTTTTTTCGTCTCGTTTTCGTGGGTAAAAGCACTAATTTTGCTAGTGGCCAGGCGAACTTTGGTAGCCCCCTTCAGATCGGCCACTATCCACACCCATCTTCCTCCTACTGATACTCAAAACACCCAATATCCGGCGCCGCTCCATCCCGCATATTGCCTTCCAGGTCGATCTCGATACCAGGAATGGGTAAGGCCATGCCCTCGGCGATGGAGAGGGTATCGAGGTGGTAATCATCCTCATTGGGGCCGGTGAAGAGGGCGTCGTCGCGGGTGGCATTGATGCAGGTAGCGCATTGGTTTTCCAGGAAATCGGCAAATAGCCCGTCCTGCTGTTCCAGCAGTTCATCGACGCGGACGATACAGTTCTGGAAGTCGATATCGAAGGTGGCGGGCTGTTGGCCGCCGTACAGGTCGCTTAGCCCTACTTCGTCCCGGCGGGAACCGAAGAAGATGCAATTGCGGAAACGGGCTTTTAGAGGGTTCTCCTCCAGATACTGGCAGTTGAGAAAGTCATCGTAGCAGAAGAAATTACTCATGCTGATGGCGGAGGCGTCTACCCCATAGCTGGCTACGGTACAGTAATCGAACGCATAGTCCCCTCCCAGGATCAGCTGTATGGAAGAGCTGAGGTTGTTGTACACCAGGCAATTTTCCAGGCTAATGGTACTGTGGAAGCCAATGATGCCGCTGCTGTTGGTATTATAGAATTGAGAATTGCGGGCGGTAAGCTCAGCCAGGGAATCGACATAAACTGAAAAGACGGCGTTTTTGACGGTGGCCCATTCCATGACGTTGCCCTTGCTGCCCTTGCCCAGAATGATGCCCTGCCACTGGCCGGGCTGCTCCTGGAATGGCTCCTCCAGGCGGTCGCCCTGAATGACGATGGGCGCTTCCTTGGTGCCAAGCAGGCGAATGCTGCCATTGTCCAGGGTGTAGATGATGCCGTCGTTGAAGATGCCGAACACTTCATTTTGAGCGATGCCACCGTGGACGTATATCTGCGTACCGGCCATCACCTCCAGAGCACAGCTGTCGATAAAGATCTCTCCGTAAATGACGTAGGGTTTGGGGTCATCCCAGACGATCTTGTCGTTGTTGCAACTCAGTACCACCGGTACGCCTTTGTTGAATCGGCCGGGGAAGTAGTTGGCATTTTGCCCCCAGGCCTCCAGGCGGACCTCCTGGCGTTTGTCGCCTGCTTCAAAAATGACTTTGTCTTCGATGACAAAAGGGCTGGCCGAGAGTGGCTGGTCCGGGTCAATGGTCACTTCGACGAAGATGTAAATGCTGTCCTTGCCCCATATTTCCACTTCCGGCACCTCATCGCCGGCAATGCCGTCGACGTTCATTCTGAATTTGGCGCCGGCGGCGCCTTCCAGGCTCACCTTATCGATGCGCACCGGGCGGTCATTGCGGTTGTACACCTTGAAGGAACGGGTAGCCGAGCCCAGTTCTGTAAATACAGTGTCGAAACGCAGCGTATCCAGGGAGAATTGCAGCGTGAAATTGCCATCAGTGATAAATTCTTCCTGCTTATTGCAGGAGGCAAAGGCCAGGCCCAGCAGAGCCACTATTATGTAATAATTATACTTCATGTCATTCTTTTTAGCACATGCTTTTACTGCAACGAAGAAACGGCCGTTGCATTTTGCGGCCTAAAAATAAAATAATCTAACGGCAAACAGGATACGGTCCGAAGATTTACGAATAAGTATAGTCAACACCTAAATGTTTGGCCCGGGACATTAAAGTTGTTCATAATTCTTCTAACTTTGTGGAGCAAAATTGGGATGTAAATTTGAATAAACCGGTAATTGACGTTATTATTCCTGCCTTTAATGAAGAGCGGTCGATAGGCTTGGTCCTGGCTGACATACCTTCAGGGCTGGTGCGGGAAGTAATTGTCTGCAATAATGCAAGTACGGATCGTACTGCGGCTGTCGCCCGTGAACACGGGGCGACGGTAGTTGATCAACCCCGAAAGGGTTATGGCAGCGCCTGCCTGAAGGGCATTGAACATTTATTACGCAAGCCGGTAAACGAACAGCCCGATATTATTGTTTTTCTGGACGGCGACTATTCTGACCACCCTGATGAAATGCCGGCGGTGATCCGCCCGATTGTGGAAAAAGGATACGACCTTTGTATCGGATCCCGTGCCTTAGGCGCAATGGATAAGGGGGCGATGATGCCCCAACAGATCTTCGGCAATTGGCTAGCCACTAACCTCATAAAGCTTTTCTACGGTTATCAGTTTACAGACCTGGGGCCTTTTCGGGCCATCAGGTTAGATAAATTATTGGAGCTGGACATGCAGGATAAAGATTTTGGATGGACGGTTGAGATGCAGGTCAAAGCGGCAAAAAATAAATATAAATGTACCGAGGTGCCGGTCCGTTACCGAAAGCGGGTTGGCCTGTCTAAAGTCTCAGGTACGATTCGGGGGACTATTTTAGCCGGATACAAGATCTTGTGGACTATTTTTAAATTGCTTTAAGGAACATTAAAAAATAAGTTCGGCGTCAATGAATTCATTGGCTCAAGAGGCCGAAGTTATTTTTTAATCACGACTAAGGAAGTGGCAAATAGCATCTTCCAACTCTTATTTAACAAAAACATTTGCAATGACATCTGTGATTGCCTACGCGGTTCTGGCTATCTATTCGATAGCCCTTTTGTACATCACCGTGTACTGTTTAATGCAGTTTAACTTACTGTATCACTACAAAAAATTTCAACGCGACGAGGAACAGCCTCCCGTCGACCAGGAAATCCATAAGCGGGTTTACGCCCGGCAGATGGCCATGTCGGCATCTCATAACTATAAATACGCGAATGCTTACCGGCAGAATGCCGATGCAGCCCTGCTCGTAGTGGAGGAGGAGGAAAACGAAGCCTATCCTTTTGTGACCATCCAACTACCTATCTTCAATGAGATGTATGTAGTGGAGCGCCTTATCGACAATATTGCCCGCTTTGATTACCCTCGTAACCGCTTCGAGATTCACGTCCTGGATGATTCCACGGACGAGACTATCGAGATCGTCCGCCTTAAGGTGGAGGAGTACAAGGCCAAGGGCCTGCTGATCGAACAGATCCGCCGGGAAAAGCGGCAGGGGTTCAAAGCCGGAGCATTGCGGGATGGGATGAAGTACGCCAATGGCGAATTCCTCGCCATTTTTGATGCGGATTTTATGCCGAATCCGGACTTCCTGAAAAAGACCATTCCTTTTTTCGAGGATGATAATGTCGGTGTGGTGCAAACGCGTTGGGAGCACATCAATCAGGACTATTCCCTGCTTACGAAATTGCAGGCCCTGCAACTCAACGTCCACTTCACCGTTGAGCAGGTGGGCCGGATGGCCGGTGACTTTATGCTGCAGTTCAATGGTACGGCGGGCGTATGGCGACGGGAAACCATTGACGATGCCGGTGGTTGGGAAGCAGATACGCTGACGGAAGACTTCGACCTCAGCATCCGGGCCCAGCTCAAAGGCTGGAAGATCAAGTACCTGGAAGAGGTGGGGTCACCGGCTGAATTGCCGGCGGAGATGAACGCCTTCAAATCCCAGCAGTTCCGCTGGATGAAAGGCGGCGCCGAAACGGCGCGAAAAATGTTGCCGACCGTTTGGCGGTCGCCCAACCTCAGCCTGCGGCAGAAGGTCCACGCGACCTCTCACCTGCTGGCCAGTACGATCTTTGTCTTCGTCTTCCTCACAGGCATTTTTAGCGTGCCTCTGCTTTTTTCACTGGGCGAACTGATCGAACTGGGCTTCAGCAAAAACTTCTTTGCCTACTTCCTGGCCGGCCTGTTGTCGATCATTGCAGTATACTACGCTGCCAACGTTCAGGCGCCTACTCACCATAAATCGTTCGGTAAGGCGTTGTGGAGCTTCCTGGTTCTCTTTCCTGCCTTCCTGGCGTTGTCTATGGGGTTGGCATTGCACAACACCGTAGCGGTCGTTCAGGGCTATATGGGCAAAAAATCTCCGTTTGTGCGGACGCCGAAGTTTAATATCCAGAGCATCAAGGATAACTTCATGAAGCGCAATTACCTGAATAGGAAGCTGTCGTGGACCACCATCTTTGAAGGGCTGCTGGCCTTATATTTCCTCGGCGCCCTCGTCGGTGGCCTCATGATACAGAATACAACCTTTATCATGTTTCACCTCATGCTTGCCCTGGGTTATGGTGCGATCTTCTTTTATACCGTCCGCCACCTGAGCTTGAGGTAGAATGAATGAGGGAATGAAGGACCGAGGGAAAGAATGTGGCCAACCTTCCTCCATTTCTTTATCCCTTCATTCCTTCATTCCTTCAATTTTTCTCTGGCACTGGGGGCTGGCCCTGCTGTTCCTCCTGCTTATCGCCAGCCTGGGCTATGGCCCCGCGCAGCACGATTTTGGCTGGATTGCCAGTTTACACGCTGCAGCTTTCCTGGTTTACCTCGGAATGTACCGCAAAGCCAATGGCCAGGTTGAGCTTTATTTCTTCCTGGGGGTGGGCATCATCGCCCGGTTGTTGCTGATCGGGGCCTTCCCACAATTGTCCGATGATATATACCGCTTTATTTGGGACGGGCGGCTGATCAATCAGGGGATCAACCCCTTTGCTCAGTTGCCGGCTTACTATATGCAGGAAGGAACGCAGTTACCCGGCCTTAGCCCTGAGCTGTTTGCCCAACTTAACTCTCCGGAATATTATACCATATATCCCCCGGTGGCGCAGGCTGTTTTTGCTCTGGCCTGCTGGCTTTTTCCCCAAAGTATCTTCGGGGCGGCGGTTGTGATGAAGGCATTTCTCTTTTTTTTCGAATTGGGCAGCCTGGCCCTTCTGGTGAAGCTGCTGGCCCGGCTGGGCTTTTCGGAAAAGGGCGTTTTGCTTTATGCCCTCAACCCTATGATCTTGCTTGAGGTAATGGGCAACCTTCATTTTGAGGGGGCTATGATCTTTTTTCTTTTGCTGGGCCTTTGGTGGCTGGTAAGCGGCCGCTATTTATCTTCTGCAGTGGCATTGGCTTTTTCAGTGGCCTCGAAGCTGCTGCCGCTGTTGTTCTGCTTCTTTTTGATCCGAAGGTTAGGATGGCGGCGCAGTATAGAATACTTCGCTGTGATGGGCCTCGCATTATTGCTGTTATTTTCTCCCCTGCTGGGCGGGGCTTTCTTCTCCGGGATGGGAAGCAGCCTCCAACTCTATTTCCAGCGCTTTGAGTTCAACGGCAGCATCTACTACTTGCTTCGATGGATTGGGTTCCAGCTGTCTGGTTTTAATCTCATCAAATACCTCGGGCCGGCCCTGGCAGCCTGCACTTTCCTGGGCATCAGCCTGGCCGCACTACTCGGCCGACGAAGGGACTGGCGCAGCCTTCCCGGGCTGATGCTGTTCGCCATCTGCCTTTACCTGGCCTTCACCCCTACGGTACACCCCTGGTACGCGAGCCTGCCTCTGGTGCTGGCGCCTTTCACCCGCTTCCGCTTTCCTGTGTTG
Organism: Phaeodactylibacter sp.; assembly: GCA_020436535.1. Lineage (GTDB taxonomy): Bacteria > Bacteroidota > Bacteroidia > Chitinophagales > Saprospiraceae > JACJXW01. Next base: position 663 of record JAGQXQ010000289.1, on the reverse strand, counting down.
TGGACCGCCCTGATCAGCCTTACTTATATCAACTACAGCTATCCGGAATACGATGAACAACTTTGGATCGTGGGGCTGGAGTACCTGCTGGTATACGGGGTGGCTCTATGGGAAGTAGTGAGTGGCAGGAACTGGATGGGGATTTTGGGGTTGGAGAAGTATTAGCCAATGATACGGTTTTGGATAAAGCAGGTAGGGTAGAAGGATTGGAATAATTGTACACTAAATTTTTTTAACTTTCAAAAAAAACATGAAAAACAATCACATCGATTATGTCGAGTTCAAGGCGAATGACCTCGAAGCAATAAAGAAATTTTACCACCAGTCTTTTGGTTGGGGTTTTACAGATTACGGCCCGACATACGTATCATTTTCTGAGAGTGGCCTTTATGGAGGATTTGAAAAAACAGATGAGGATATTGTGAATGGAGCCCTTGTTATCTTGTATCATGAGAATCTTGGCAGCATCAAAGGAAAAATCATAGAGGCTGGGGGAGAAATTTCAAAAGATATTTTTTCTTTTCCAGGAGGGCACAGGTTTCATTTTATGGATCCTGCCGGAAATGAACTTGCCGTTTGGTCCGACAAATAAGCGTTTGTTCTAAATATATCGAGCATTGAATGAATTTTGAACAAACTCTGTAACTATTCAGCAATTGGCGC
>JAGQXQ010000288.1:4181-6272 GCA_020436535.1 Phaeodactylibacter sp. | reverse complement strand
CGCCCGGGCCGGAAATAACCGGTACATATACCCTTACCGCCTACCTGGCGGATAGTTGTCAGTTAAGCCGGGAGATTACCCTGGTATTCGGGGAGCAGGGGGGCTGTGCAGTTGCGAGTCGGCCGGCCATGGGCGGCGCGGCGGTTGGTGTGCAGATCTTTCCCAATCCGGCCAGTGGGCAGGCCTGGGTTTCAACGGGAACGGAGTCCCCCATGCTCATTGAGATATGGGACAGGAATGGGCAAGTGTTGCGTCGCCGGTGGCAGGAGGGGCCGGTGGCCGGCCTTCCCATTGATGGCCTGGAGGCAGGGGTGTATTTTATTCGGATAAAGGGTCCGTCCGGAACGCAAGTCCATAAATTGGTTCTTCACTAGGCTGAAATGGATCCGGGAGGTTGAAGTCGGAAGTCGGAAAATCGGAACCGAATGCCCATTGGCGCCCTATTCCGGCCCCGGCCTCCTTTGTCGGTACGGGCTTTCGCTCGCGTCCGTCGCCACAAGCTTTGGCCGCCGGAGACCATAGCGGCTTCAGCCCGCAGCGGCGGGGCCTCACTGCGTTCGCCTTCCGCCTTCCGCCTTCCGACTTCCTTTGTTTCCCGGATATTCTTTCCAAAATTGGCAAAGAAATATTATCTTTAGGTCTTCATCGGCTGAAAACACTATCCCCCCTGCCACCGGTGAAATTATTGAAGTAATCCAAATTATAATCCTAAAAACTTGAGTAATGAGAAAAGCCATCTTGCTCCTGCTGTCCTGCAGTATGCTAACTCAATTAATTGCACAACCCTCCAACGACGACTGTTCCAATGCCCTGAGCCTTCCTCTGAAAACGCCCTCCTCCTGCCCTGTGAGCAGCGAAGTAGCCGATACCTTTCATTACACCAATATTGGCGCCACAGCCAGTAACCCCTTCCCCGCTTTGGCAGGTTGCAGCGGCGAAGCGCCTGAAAGCGGCGCTGATGTATGGTTCCGGTTTAGCCCCAGGGGCAACAGCATCACCATCACGCTGGCCGAAGGGCTGGAAACTCCTTTCGTCGCCCTTTTCGAAAATGATTCTGAGAGCTGTGGCGGTATGTACCCGGTGGCCTGTGCTTCCGGAGCCGGAAGCCTGGAGCTCTCAACCTATGTGGATCCCACTCGCTTCTACTTTCTGCTGGTCAGCGGAGGTGCGATAGAAGACCAGGGTGACTTCGAATTGTCGATCACCACCACCAACGAATGCAACACCTGCATCCTGGAACGGCAGGGTTTCTTTACGGCCAGCCCCGCTCCGGACAATGGCGCCTTCACCAGCGGCCAGGCGGTGCAGATGTGTTATGTAGTGAACCGATGGAACGCTAGTTCCGGCGGAGAGTACCTGCACAGCCTGGAACTTGACCTGGGCCCTGGTTGGGACCAGGCCAGCCTCGTTCCCAGCCCGCCGCCTTCCTGCTCCGGCGAAGGCGTCTGGGGCTATTACGAAAGATGGATAAGCAACAGCAATGGCCAGCAGTACGGCCCGGGTTTTGCCTTTGACGGCCCTATTCTGGACGGCAACCCCGGCAACAACCGGGGAATGAGCGGCGAGAACTGCGCCAATATCGGCATTTCCGCTCCACAGCTCTCCTTTTGCTGGACGATTACCGCTGCTGAGTGCAGCCCTGAAAATTATGGTACTCAGAACAACCTCAATCTGTCTGTACGCATGCTGGGCGATGGCGTTTCCGGTGCCGGCCTGAGTACCTTTTGCTTTGAAGAACGCTGGGATAACTTTTTGGGAGTGCTTTACTGCCCGGACCCCCTGATCCCCGAGGTTGTCGTTGTCGATGGTAGCTGTGGCGAGAACTGTGACGGCGCACTGCTCATCACCGGCGGTGGTGACGGCCCCTGGGACTATGCTGTGACTGACAGCAGTGGCAACGTTTACTATTCTAGCACCAACAGTATCGGAACGGACACGGTCCCTGACTTATGCCCGGGCTTTTACTTCATCAGTATTTTCAGCATCCCTACCGGTGAGAATCGAATTGTTACTGCCACTATTGGAGCGCCATTGACGCCCCAAGCCAGTGCCACTTACAACCTGCCCTGTTTCGAAGGAGAACCTATTGAG
>JAGQXQ010000288.1:0-4103 GCA_020436535.1 Phaeodactylibacter sp. | reverse complement strand
CTTGCCCTTTACCCTGGTATTTATACGTTGATCGCAACGGTCAATGGCTGTGCTTCCGCTCCATTTGAGTTGGAAGTTCCGCTTATCGGCCAGCCGGTAGTCACCATCGAGGAGGACACCATTTTCGCCTGCCCGGGAGAGCCGCTATTCATAACAGCCGGCGGCAACGCCACCCATTTTACCTGGTACTCCAGTAATAGCGATACCCCTATCGGCTCCGGGCAGTCTATTACAGTAGATCCAGAGGATGGCGTTATCTATCGGGTCACCGGATTTAACGATTTTGGCTGCGGCGGTTTTGATGAAGTGGTGGTTCTCATTCCTTTTGATCCGGCTATCAGCGCCGATACCAGTGGAGTCTTATGCCCCGGAACTACGGTTACGCTTAGCGCCAGCGAGGGGGAGCAGTTCCTCTGGAGCACCGGCGACACCACTGCTTCGATAACGGTCAGCCCGGATCAATCCAGCCTCTATTACCTTGAAATTACAGGCTCTAACGGTTGTGTGGCGCGACTTTCCGCCGCCGTATCCGTCGCCAGCTCTGCCGGTATTTTTATTAGCCCCGGCGCCGCGATCTGCGAAGGAGAAGCTATCAGCCTGTTTGCCGGAGGCGGTGACATCAGCTGGAGCACCGGCGATTCGGTTTCCACAATAAGCGTTAGCCCTTTGCAAACAACCACTTATGTGGCCACGATCACTACCAGCCTGGGCTGTGTTTTTCTGCGCGAAACCACCGTTACGGTGAGCCCGGCGCCGGCTATTGAGTTGGCGCCTGCCGATACCTCCTATCTTTGCCAGGGTGATAGCCTGCAATTGCTGGCCTATGAATCGGATACCCTGATCTATGAAAATTGGGTAGCCCCAACTCAATCGACGCATTACACTCTGCCGGGGGCGACTGATTACGGTTGCCGGGAGATCGGCGGTTTTACAGTGATCGTCAACCCGCTCCCCTTGCTTTCCATCGATGGGCAGGGACTCCTCTGCAGCAGCGACAGTGTCTTGCTGGCCGCCAATAGCAATGGCTCCTTAAGTTGGAGCACCGGTGAGGACAGTGATAGCATTTACGTTTTCCCGGTTGGCACGCAAACGTATTCGGTGACCGCCACTGACGCCAACGGCTGCAGCCGCACTGATTCGGTGCAGGTCACGCAGGCCGCTCCGCCGGATGCCCCGCAGGTAAGTTGTACCAGCAGCCTCGGGAAAGTGATCTTTTCCTGGGTAGTAGAGCCCGGGCTAACCTATGGCCTGTCCCATCTTGAAGGGCCGGCTGGGGCGCCTTTGGGCAACAATCAATACATTGTCACCGGGCTACTGCCCGGGCAGGCGGTGCGCATCGAACTGGATGCCACGAATGCAGCGGGTTGCACGGCCACAAGCCCCGCCAGCTGTTCAGCAGCAGATTGTAGTGTGGTCAGCCTCTATACCGGCGCGCCAGACAGAGTTTGCTCCAGTTCCGGCCCGGTGCCCCTAACCGCTCTGGTTACGGGCGGCACCGGTAATGGTGTCGGCGAATGGACGGGCCCTGGTGTGGATGACGCTACGGACACCTTTCACCCCAGTATTGCTGGCGCCGGCCAGCATGAGCTGATTTATACCTATACCGATGCCGGCTGCACCGTCAACGACACTTTACATATAACGGTAGAACAGGCGCTGGAAACGGCTATGGTCACTTGTGAAGCTTCGCCTACCATGGTGATCTTTTCCTGGCCGGTGCTGCCACAGGATACCGGTTATCAGGTGACGGTGCTTACCGGACAGGATGGTGATTTTATTGGGCCTACAACCTACGCGATCGCTGGCCTCAGCACCGGGGAAGCGGTAACGATAAAGGTCACCGCCCTTGGTATTGGCGCCTGTGGCCAAACAACAGTAAGCAGCAGTTGTTTGCCCACCGGCTGCCCGATGGTGGAAGTGTCTTCCGATACGATGATCTGTCCGGGGAGTAGCATTCAGCTCTCTGTCGAAACGGAAGGCTGGGATACCTTCGAGTGGTCCCCGGCATCCAGCTTGAGCTGTGCTGATTGCCCCAACCCTTATGCTTTCCCTTCTTTTACCACTACTTATACGCTCATCGCCGGCAATGCAGCGGGATGCGCAGATACGGTAGCAGTGACTGTTTATGTTGGTGAGATCCCGGATTCCTATATTCCGGACGGCCCTCTGTATTTCTGCGAAGGGGAACCCCTGGAAATATGCCTTCCCGAAACCGGTTTACCCTTTTGGGTGGGCCCCAATGCTTTCATCAGCACGGAGCAATGCCTGGCCTTTGAAAATGCTACGGCGGATATTGCCGGCCCTTACTACGCCATTCTGCGCACCAACGGCTGCCGCTTTTCCAAACGCTTTGTGCTGGAGCCGGCGCCGCCCATCGAGGTTCGGGACATCAGCGGCTTTCAGGCGGCCTGCCCGGACGAGCCCTTCACCCTTTATGTGGAGGCGTCCAATGCCGTCAGTTACTCCTGGAGCCCGGCTGAATACCTGGACTGCCCCACCTGCCCTGTAACGGAAGGCCGTGTACCGCAAACAGCCACTTTCACCGTGGAGATGACAGATAGTTACGGTTGTACCGCTACGGATATAGCCACTGTTTTTATTGATGCCTGCCCGGCTCGCCCGACGGCGCCCGCTACCGGCGCTCCTGCGACAGCGGCGGCCTTGCGGTTTTATCCTAACCCGGCCAGTAACCGTGTACAACTGGAACTGCCTGGTGAAGGCGTGAAAACCGTTCAGCTATGGAGCAGTTCCGGCAAGCTCGTCCGGGAAATCAGCACTTCAGGCCAGGCTTATACCTTACCGTTGCAGTCCGTTCCCGGTGGCGCCTACTTGTTGAGGATGGTGTCGGAAAAAGAAGCCCGAACGGGGTGGTTGGTGGTGAGAGAGTAAAGCAGTAGCTGAAGGAAAGAATGAGGAACCAAGGGCAGCTCAAGAGAATTGAGTTGCCCTTGGCCGTTTAAAAAAAATCTGCTTCCGGGCAGCGAAAGTACGGCTCAGGGCGTCTAAGGATATAAACGCACTATTGCCCGGGAGACTCCCGGCAATAAATGAACAACACTTCACCTAAAATTTAAACCCAAACGCGAATAACCCAAGGCACTACTACTTTTCCGTGTGCCCCCCATTTTGCTTCCCCCCGGCATTTGTGCGCTGTATTCAAAAACATTGGAGAATGAGACGACCTTGGTTCACGCTGTTGTTCAACGTGTCCGTTTTAGCCATTGCTTTGGGGCAACCGAATAACGACAACTGCGAAAATGCGATTTCTATTGCTCTGGGCTCTGCCGGAGGATGTACTTCCACCGGAAGTGCAATGGCCACGCTAAGTGGCAGCAATCTGAACGCCACCCCCAGTACTCCTGTATTTCAACTGGCCGATGACTTCGGCGACGGGCCCAGGCTTAACGGCCCTTCGGCCGATGTGTGGTATGAACTATGGCCTACCGGCAACCGTCTGGCCATCAACCTGGAAAGTGAGCTAGACAACCCTGTGCTCATCCTTTTTCAGGGGGAGGATTGTGCCGGCGCATTGCCCGTTGCCTGGGGCAGGGGCACAGGCGGTACCGGGACGGTGAACCTGGAAAGCCCTGCAGAGCCGGGCCAGCACTATTTCCTATTGGTTGGTGGCGCCACGCTATCCGACCAGGGTTCTTTCACGTTATCCGCGGCCACTTCTAATGATTGCAATACCTGTACCCGCAGACAGGGGCTGCTGAGTGCTGCTCCCCCCCCCATCAATGGCGCTTATCAGGCCGGGCAAAGCGTACAGTTTTGTTATCAGGTTACTTTTTGGGATCCGGGGTTGTCCCTGGAGTGGCTGCACGGGGTGGAGGTTGATTTTGGCCCTGGCTGGAACCTCAGCACTCTGGAAACCGCAGCGCCGGATGCCTGCACGGCGCCTTCCGGCCGCTGGGACTGGTATAATTCCTGGCAGAGTTGCAATACCGGCGCCTCCTTTGGCCCTGGCTTTGCCTTTGATGCAGAGTACGGGCTACTTTGTCCCGGTGGCGGCCGGTTTGACGGAGACCCCGGCAACAACTTTGGCGATGGCCCCTGCAGTTCGGTCAATGCCGGGCCCCTGCCTCTGGAATTTTGCTGGACGG
>JAGQXQ010000287.1:10564-14510 GCA_020436535.1 Phaeodactylibacter sp. | reverse complement strand
CTGAACAATGACCTGGGCTATACCAACGACCCCTACACCGCTAGGTTGAACCCGCTTAGTAACCGGCTGCTTTGGGGTGGCGGTATCGGGCTTGATATTGTGTTGTACTACGATAAAGTCATACAAATTGAATACAGCTTCAATGATTTAATGGAAAATGGGTTATTTTTACACCTTAACCTGAATATTTAATACAGCCCGTCCACCACCCTCAATTATGCAGGTAGTCGTCTATAGCAAATTGCTCAAGGATAAAGATATCCCGCATATCCAAAATCTCTTTGATGCCCTTCATAAAGAAAGTATCAATGCTTACGTTTATGCTCCTTACCTCGAACAGATAAAAGACAAGGTGAAGTTCAAACGCGATGTAGGCGTTTTTGAGGGATATCTGGATTTCACTGTAAAAAAGTTCGACTTCTTTATCACCCTGGGCGGCGACGGTACCATTCTGGGGGCGACGACCCACATTCAGGATAGCAATGTGCCCATTATGGGTATCAACCTGGGGCGACTCGGGTTTCTGGCCTCTATTGAAAAAAAGCGGATTGCCGAAGCCATCGACCTGGTAAAACGGGGCATGTACGATATCGAGGAGCGGCGCATGCTGTTCCTCGAATCCAACTTGCCCGTATTCGGAGATATTCGCTTTGCACTCAATGACTGTACCCTGCTTAAAAGGGATACTTCCTCCATGGTCACCATCCATACTTTTATAAACGGGGCTTACCTGAATACGTATTGGGCCGACGGTATCATCGTGGCCACCCCTACCGGTTCTACGGGCTACTCCCTGAGCTGCGGTGGGCCTATCATCTTCCCCAACTCGGGCAACTTCGTTATTACCCCGGTGGCGCCTCACAACCTCAATGTGCGGCCGATCGTCATTTCGGATGATTCCGTGATTTCCTTTGAGATTGAAGGCAGGGCGGAGAATTTTCTGTGTACGCTTGATTCGCGCTTCGAGACCATCTCCGCCGCTCACCAACTGGCAGTCCGGAAGAACGACTTCCCAATCCGGCTCCTTCAATTGCAGGATGTAGGTTTTATGGAAACCATGCGCTCTAAACTGGCCTGGGGGATTGATACGAGGAATCATTAAGCGTGTGTTCAAAGAACGAAGCACGGTGTATGGGGCGCCTCGGGCGGCAGTTTTCCTTTGGCGTCCGAGATTTTCGTATAGGCGGCGGATAAGTCGGAGTGCAATGGGAAATTTCGCCCCGACAGTGCCATCTAGGGCGCCAATTTTCCATTTGGCGCGCGAGTTTTCTAACTTACCCCAGGTTAATAAAATACTATGTGGATAACCTTTCAACATCAAGGCCAGAACTACCGCGCCAACCTTTCCCAACCGCTGGACATCGCCATTCCCCTGCGGGAAGGGCCGGAAACCGTCAATTGTTTTTACGCCCCACCCATGGAAACCGTTCCGGTTGTAGCGGGTGATTTTGTCGGGTCGACGGCTCAGGGCGGCCCGTTGAATTTTCTCAACGTCCGCCTCAACCCCCACGGCAACGGTACCCATACCGAATGCGTTGGCCATATCGCCAAAGAACCTTACACGATCAACCGGTGCCTGCAACAGTTCCACTTTCCGGCCCGGCTGCTGAGCCTATTTCCCACTAAAACCAGCGATGGCGACCGGGTCATCTTCCGCGAACAGGCCGAGCAGGCCCTGGAAGGAACCACCCCAACCGAGGCGCTGATCATCCGCACGCTTCCCAACGATGAGCTGAAGCTACGAACCCATTATTCCGGGGCCAACCCACCGTATGTACATCACGAGGCCATCCATTTTCTGGTAGAAAAAGGCATCCGCCATTTGCTGATCGACCTGCCTTCGGTTGACCGGGAAGAAGACGGTGGAAAACTGCTCGCTCACCGGGCATTCTGGTCCTATCCGGAGGCCCCCCGGACAGATTGTACCATAACAGAGCTTATTTTCGTAAACAATTCTATCCCAGATGGATTATATTTGTTAAACATCATGATCGCCAGTTTTGAGATCGATGCCAGTCCAGGCAAACCTGTACTTTATAAACTAGAACCGGCCTGATGCTATGCCGTATTATCAGTCTACATATTACTCCAGGATATTCCGCGATTTCAAGGAGATCGACGCGGTCAACTACCGGCGTGTCATCCGGTTTTATGAAGACAAGGAAGAGGATATTAAGCGCCTGGATTTTGATGAGTATTTCGAACTCATCGTTGCTTATGTCAATGCCCTCTTTGAGGTAGGGGCTTATCAGAAGCACCTGCTCATGGTGGATGTGGTAATAGAAATGGCGATTGTGCATAATGTAAAAATTTATCGGGGGGAGGATATCTATCAGAAGATGCTGTTTCGCAAATCTGCTTCTTTGTATAATATTATGGAGTATGATAAAGCGGAGTACATTCTGCGCGAACTCATCAAGATCGACCCCTACAATGAGGATACGATCTTGTTTTTGCGAAAGTGCCTGCGGAAAAAAGCGCCGGGTTTTCTCAACAACGCAAAAGCTTTCAGTATTTTTCTCTTTTTGTTATCGGCATTTCTGATTTCGGTCGAGGTGCTTTTTGTCCGACCTTTCTATAAAGAGCAGGTAGCGGAGATAGAAGCCACCCGGACCGGTATCTTCCTGCTCGGCTGCGCTGTTTTGGCCGGCGGCGTTCTGTTGCATCGCTGGCTCGTTCAGCGTAAAGTCAGCTTATTTGTGGCAAAAAGGCGCAACGCAAAAATATATTGATGAAACCAACTTTACTGATACTGGCTGCCGGCATGGGCAGCCGCTACGGAGGGCTCAAGCAGGTCGACGGTGTAGGCCCCAGAGGAGAACCCATTATCGAATACTCCATTTATGACGCCATCCGCGCCGGGTTCGGCAAGGTCGTTTTTGTGATCCGCAAAGACATCGAACCGGCCTTTCGGGAAACGTTCGGCGATAAATTTGAGGATAAGATCAAGGTTGAGTATGCTTTCCAGGCGGTCAACACCCCCATCGAAGGCATCGCCGAGCTGCCGGAACGCGAAAAGCCCTGGGGCACCGGCCACGCCATGCTGGTCGCCCGCCACCTCATTCAGGAGCCTTTTGCTGTGATCAACGCCGACGACTACTATGGCATTTCCAGCTTCGAGGACATGGCTCATTTCCTGAAAAACGATTGCACTCTGGATCATTACGCTATGATCGGATACCAATTGGATAAAACGCTGTCGGAAGCCGGCCAGGTCAACCGGGGTATCTGTGAGGTAAATGAGGCCGGCCTGCTAACCGATGTAGTGGAACGCCACAGAATACACCGGGCCGCAGAAGGCATCGTCTACGAAGAGGAGGGGGAAAAGCACCTCTTATCCGAAAAAGCGCTGGTGTCGATGAATTTCTGGGGGTTCCATCAACAGATATTCGAAGAGATCCATCAGCAGTTCGTCGATTTTGTGAAGGAAAACAGGGGAAACTCCAAAGCGGAGTTTTACATCCCCACCGTGGTGAATCAACTGATAAAAACGGGTAAGATCCGCCTGAGCGTGCTGCCCAATAAAGAAAAATGGTACGGCGTGACCTATCGGGAGGACCGGGCCATGGTGGAAAAGGCGTTTGGGGTTTTGGTGGAAGAGGGGCGGTACCCGGGGCGGTTGTGGGGGTGAGGCTAAGGTCGAGAACCTTCGCCTTGTCCTGGCGAAAAATTCGCAGATACCTTACCCGGCCGCCGGAAGACTGATTCTCATGTATCTACCCACTTACAGTCCATGGCTCAACCCAATTGAAATGCTGTGGAGGCAATTTCGCAGGGAAGTCACTCACTGTGAGCTGTTCCAATCTGTGAAAAAGTTGATAGAAGCTTCAAAGAACTTTTTTGAGCGGCACAACCTGATGCCAGAAAAAGTGCTTTCCGTCATCGGATCAAATGCGCTCACTCGTCAAAACTTAATTGTTTGCACTTAGTACTCTGTAAAATAAAT
>JAGQXQ010000287.1:7880-10439 GCA_020436535.1 Phaeodactylibacter sp. | reverse complement strand
GAGAATTTACTTAATTTACAGAGTGCTTAGTGGGTTTTGGGTTTTGAATGTGCTATATGTATAGGTATCCCCATCTACAAACGGAGAAGTGCCTTTATGTGCCCAGGCCTTTGAGGTTTCTGAAACCTCAAAGGTCTAGAACGGGCTGAATCTGGCTCCCGAACCCAAAAAACAAAACGCCATCCCCGGGCATCCTACCGGCGATGGCGTCTTGTTTTTGGAACAAACCTTTCTACAGGTCGAACTTGATGCCCTGTGCCAGCGGCAGTTCCGTACTGTAGTTGATCGTATTCGTCTGCCGGCGCATGTAGGCCTTCCAGGCGTCGGAGCCGCTCTCGCGGCCGCCGCCGGTTTCCTTCTCGCCACCGAAAGCGCCGCCGATCTCGGCGCCGCTCGTTCCGATGTTGACATTGGCGATGCCGCAATCGGAGCCGGCGCAGGAGAGGAAACGCTCCGATTCACGCAGGTTGGTGGTCATAATGGCGGAGGAGAGGCCCTGCGGCACCTCGTTGTGGTAGGCGATGGCCTCGTCCAAATCCTTGTATTTGATCAGGTAGAGGATGGGGGCGAAGGTCTCGTGGTGAACGATCTCGAAATCGTGTTGTACCTCGGCGATGCAGGGTTTGACGTAGCAGCCGCTTTCGTAGCCCTTGCCTTCCAGTACGCCGCCTTCCACCGCAAATGTTCCGCCCTCTTTTTTGGCCTTTTCGATGGCATCCAGGTAGTTCTTAACCGCATCGCGGTCGATGAGCGGGCCCACGTGGATGTTTTGATCCAGCGGGTTGCCGATACGCAGCTGGCCGTAGGCCTTGGACAGCTTGTCCCGCACCTCATTGTAGATGCTCTCGTGGATGATGAGGCGGCGGGTCGAGGTGCAGCGCTGGCCGGCGGTGCCGACGGCGCCAAACAGGGAACCCGTCAGCACCAGGTCGAGGTCGGCGCTGGGGGTGACGATGATGGCGTTGTTGCCGCCCAGTTCCAGCAGCGCCCGGCCCAGGCGGGCCGCCAATGCCGTGCCGACGATCTTACCCATGCGAATGCTGCCGGTAGCGGAGACGAGCGGTACGCGGCTATCGTGAGTCATGTATTCTCCCACCTGATAGTCGCCGTTGATGATGTTGACGACGCCTTCCGGCATATCATTGGCTTTCAGTACGTCCTGGAAGATATGCTGACAAGCCACCGAACAAAGCGGGGTCTTTTCAGAGGCTTTCCAAACCGTCACATCGCCGCACACCATGGCGATCATGGCGTTCCAGGACCAGACTGCTACCGGGAAGTTGAAAGCGGAAATGATACCTACGATGCCCAGCGGATGCCACTGCTCGTACATGCGGTGGTTGGGGCGCTCGGAATGCATGGTCAGGCCGTAGAGCTGGCGGGAAAGGCCGACTGCGAAATCGCAGATATCGATCATTTCCTGCACTTCGCCCCAGCCTTCCTGCAGGCTCTTGCCCATCTCATAAGAAACGAGGCGGCCGAGGGCATCCTTGTGCTTGCGCAGTTCGTTGCCATACTGGCGGACGATCTCGCCCCGTTGGGGAGCGGGAAGGGTTCTCCATACCTTGAAGGCTTCCTGAGCTTTGCCGATCACATGGTCGTATTCTTCCCGCGTCGTTTTACTGACACTGCCGATCAGCGTTCCGTCGACCGGTGAAAAGGATTGGAGGTATTGTCCGGAATCGCTGGATTCCTGCCCGGTGCTGGTGCCGGCGTTGTATTCAGCCAGGCCGAGTTTTTTGAGAAATGTATTTTCCATTGCGCGAAATTTGGTTTTATTAGACTAAGTATCTGCTGACAAAAAGCAATTGGCGGAGCCAGCCTGCTTCATCGTCAGGATATTTGCGCGCAAAATTAGGAAAAAAGACGGGAAAGAAGGGGGATTGTTGTCTCCATCCCTGTGAGCCACCTAAAAATTTTCAGTTGAATGGTTGTTCAACTACCAAGCGCCAACATCAGGCATTCAACAACTCCCGTACGATGCCAGACATCGTTTTGCCATCCGCTTTTCCCGCCAACTTTTTCGAAGCGGTGCCCATTACTTTGCCCATATCTTGTATGGAACTGGCGCCGATCTCGTCGATCACTTTTTTGATCTCTGCCCGTAGTTCTTCCCGGGTCAATTGTTTGGGGAGGTACTGCTTGATGACCTCGATCTCTTCACGTTCCGTTTGGGCAAGGTCCTCGCGGTTTTGCTTCTGGTAAATATCCAGCGAGTCTTTACGCTGTTTGATCAGTTTCTGCACGATCTTCATCTCTAAATCGTTGCTGATCTCGTGCTTGGCGCCGCTGGTTTTTTCCAGCAAAATGGCGGCTTTGATGGCCCGGATCCCTCGCAGGGCAGCCGGGTCTTTAGCCTTCATGGCTTCTTTGAGATCTTGATTGATGCGTTCTTCGAGGCTCATAATTTAATATTTTTTGTCCAATAATAATGGAAGTCAATTCGGCTTGGAATAGTTCATTCTTCTATTGTTCTTTCTTCAATCCAGTTGGCCAGCTGTACAAAATCATCCAGCCCAAGCCGCTCGGGGCGTTGATCGAAGAAGGGGCCGTCCAGCA
>JAGQXQ010000287.1:0-7757 GCA_020436535.1 Phaeodactylibacter sp. | reverse complement strand
AGTTCCTGTTGTTCTTTTCGGATCAGGCGGATGACAGCCGACTGTACCTTGGGGGGCGGTGTGAAATTACTATTATCTACGGTAAAAAGGTATTCTCCTTCGTAGAAGGCCTGCAATAGTACGCTAATTACCCCATACGTCTTGCTACCAGGGCCGGCGACCACTCTTTCCGCTACCTCTTTTTGGAACATACCGACCATTTCGGGGATATACTGCCGGTGTTTCAGCATTTTAAAAATAATCTGGGAGGAAATATTGTAGGGGAAGTTGCCGATAAGCCCGAAGGGCTGCTCGTGCATCAACTCCGGTAGAGGCATTTTTAGAAAATCCCCGCTGACGATCTTGTCTTTCAGTTCAGGAAAGTGCTTATTGAGGTAAAGGACCATATCGCGGTCCGCCTCGACGACGAGCAATTCATACGATTTCCCGAGGAGAAACTGGGTGAGCATCCCCTGTCCCGGGCCGACCTCAATAACGCGGTCATAAGCCTGGCCGGCGAGGGACAGGCTATCGGCAATCCGGGCGGCGAGCTGTTCATTATTGAGGAAATGCTGGCCGTATGATTTTTTGGCTTTCATAGGCGTATTCAATGAGCTTTACACACGAAATTTAGTTGAGGAAATGCTCCGTTCCGGATGATCCCTGTCGGCCTGGCCTGCCTGCCTGCCGGTACGCAGGCTCTACAATGAGCATATCCCGGTGCAGGAGGCGGGCTGCAAATCTTGTGCATCCTACTGGTGAGTGTAAGCTTTTTATTTTTATTTTTACGGTCATTTTGTAAGAAGGTCAATTATTTGCGCTAAACTTATGGCCCTGCTACAGGAAACTTCGAAGATAGTTATTCCCTGGGGTAAAACCCCCATAATCAGAAAATAGCCGGGCCAGAACAAAAGATCAATGGAAAAACTTAAGATAGGCATCAGCATTGGAGATTTTAATGGTATTGGTTTGGAGGTTATTCTTAAGACCTTGCTGAATGAAAGGATCACCGATATGTGCATACCGGTCGTTTACGGCTCCTCCAAGGTTGTCTCTTACCACAAGAATATTCTGGAAGACGAGGTCGAATTCAATGCGACTCGTTCTGCGGACAAGATTTACCACGACCGGGTCAACATCGTCAACTGCTGGCAGGAAAATGTCAATATCACCCTGGGTAAGCCTTCCGAACTGAGTGGTAAATATGCCTTTGAGTCCCTGGAAGCAGCCACCCGTGACCTGAAGGAAGGCCTGATCGACGCCCTGGTGACCGCCCCGATCAGCAAAGAGGCCATGCACATGGCCAATTTCCCATTTCCCGGCCATACCGAGTACCTGACCCAGGAGCTCGGCCGGAGCCAGAGCCTGATGTTCATGATCAATGACGATCTGCGTATTGGCCTGGCAACCAACCACCTCCCTTTGAGAGAAGTGGCCGAAGCCCTCCATAAAGAGCTGATCATGGAGAAGCTTCAGTTGATGAATCATTCACTGAAGGTAGACTTTGGGTTGGAACGCCCCTCCATCGCCGTATTGGGGCTCAATCCACATGCCGGAGATGGCGGCGTGCTGGGAGATGAAGAAGAGTCCTTTATCCGCCCGGCGATAGTAGAGCTGAAGAAAAAAGGAATGCTCGTAATGGGGCCGTTCCCCGCGGATGGTTTTTTTGGCTCCGGCCAATACCGAAAGTTCGACGCCATCCTGGCGATGTATCACGATCAGGGGCTCATTCCATTCAAGGCCCTTTCCTTTGGCAGCGGCGTCAACTTTACTGCCGGCCTCAGCCGCATCCGTACCTCTCCGGACCATGGCACCGCCTTCGACCTGGCGGGGAAAAATCAGGCCGACCCATCTTCCTTCCGAAGAGCGCTGTTCCTGGCCATCGAAATTGCCAAAAACAGGAAATTGTACGATGACATGTATGCCAACGCACTGCAAAAGCGGGACAGTAGGTCTGAGATTGAAGGAGAAGATGAGATCCTGAGAGAAGACGATAACCATTAACGCAAGTCCGTCAGGGTTCAAAATTAGCCATCCCCGTGGGCTGCAGGCAGGCAGGTTCACCTCCAAAGCACTCCCTTCCAAACATGCTCGGAATGCCTTCTGTAAGTATACATGTGCCGGGTAGCTTACAAATAGGGAAACTATTACGCGTTTCGCCATCAAACCGGCTGTTGCAGCCAAACAGCCGATAGTGAAAAATTGTTCCATTTCCTGATTGGCTTTGATCCTTTGAACACACTCTAAATACTGCGCTATTGCTTCTGCCTATGGACCGATTCATTACTTTCCTGTTTCTATTTCTGGCGGTTTGGTGCCCGGCACAACAAACGGTTACGGTCAGTGGCAGGGTATTTGACGAAAGCAGCGGCGAAACCCTGATCGGCGCTACTGCGCTGAATCCCTCTCAGGGAGCTGGTTCTGCAACCAACGAGTATGGTTTTTATTCCATAGCGGTTCCGGCGCGGGATAGTGTCCGACTTGTTTTTAGTTATGTAGGGTTTCAGTCGCGAACTTTTGAGCTGTTCCTGCTTCGCGATACGGCTATTAATGTAGGCTTGTCTACTGGTGTGCAATTGGAAGAGGTGGTCGTAAAGGCCAATTCCTATCAGGAACAGCTCAATTCTACAGAAATGAGTGTAGAAGCTATTACGACCCGGGAAGCAAAACTCATCCCCGTTCTTTTGGGAGAAAGCGATATTCTGAAGACCGTTCAACTGAAGCCGGGCATCCCTTCCGGTTCAGAGGGCACCACCGGCATTTTCGTTCGCGGCGGCAGCAATGATCAAAATCTGATCGTCCTGGATGAGGCCGTCGTATACAACGCCAACCACCTGTTTGGCTTTTTCAGTACTTTCAATACGGATGCGGTCAAAGACCTCAAGATATATAAAGGGGGGTTTCCTCCTCAGTACGGAGGGCGTCTTTCTTCCGTTATCGACGTCAAGCTCAAAGAAGGAAACAATAAAAAATTCGCCGGTTCGGGAGGCATTGGGCTTATCGCTTCGCGCCTGACCCTGGAAGGGCCTATCCAGAAGGAGAAATCGTCTTTTATCGTCTCCGGCCGCCGTACGTACGTAGATATTTTTACGCGTGCAGTCAACCGGTCCAAAGAAGACAGTGAGGATTTTAACCCGATTCCGGACTATTTTTTCTATGACCTGAATACCAAGATCAACTATCAACTGGGCGAAAAGGACCGGCTTTTCCTCAGTGGGTACTTTGGCAGAGACGTTTTTGGTGTGAATGGCGATTTTTTCGACTTTGATTTTGACTGGGGCAATGCAACGGGTACGGCCCGCTGGAATCATGTTTTCTCCCCCCGGTTGTTTGCCAATACCACTTTTACTTATTCTGATTATCAGTACAATATTCAAACCAGAGCGACCGGCTTTTCTTTCCGGGTAGGGTCCAATATCCGCGATGCGAACCTCAAAACGGATTTCTACTTTGAGCCAAACAATCAGCATACCATCCGCTTTGGCGCCAACGCTACTTACCATCAGTTTACGGTGGGCCGCCTTAAGGCGGGAAGTGATGACGGTTTGGTTAGCTTTTCCGCCGGACAGGATTTTAACGGGATAGAATACGGCCTTTATTTTTCTGATGATATCGACCTTACGGAAAAACTGGCGGTCAATGGGGGCGTGCGGTTAAGCGGTTTTGGCAATGACGATACTTTTTATTTTGGGCTGGAGCCCCGGTTGGCGGTTCGATATAGTTTCAACGAGCGTTGGGTGGCCAAGGCCAGTTATGCAAGGATGCAGCAGTATTTGCACCTGATTTCCAGTGCAGGAGTAGCATTGCCTACCGACGTATGGTATCCTTCTTCGGCACGGGTGAAACCCCAGCAATCGCATCAGGTAGCAGCCGGTGTTTCCTATATCCTGGGAGGGCAGTTTCTGCTCAATCTGGAGAGCTATTACAAAAATATGGACAACCAGCTCCAATTTGTCGATGGCGCCCAATTGTTCGCCAATGATGATTTGGAAGAGGAGTTTGCCGTAGGAGAAGGAGAAGCCTATGGGGTTGAATTTAGTATTGAAAAAAAGCAGGGGAAAGTTACCGGCTGGATCGGTTACACCCTGGCCCTGACCCGGTTGAAAAACTTTTCTACGCTCGATCCTAATGGGCGGTTTGCTCAGGAGTCGGAGGGTTTCGGGGCATTTTATCCCATTTATGACCGTCGGCACGACCTGTCAGTTGTACTTATGTATGAGCTTAGCCGGCGGCTGACAGCCACAGCCACTTTCGTTTATGGGTCGGGCGACCTGCGGTGGCTGTCGCCGGGGCGATTTTCGATTCAGGATATTTACGGCGCCAATTTTGAAGTGGTGGCGCCCGATTATCGCGAGCGAAACAATTACCGGCTTCCGCCTTATCACCGGCTTGACCTGGGATTGGTATTCCGCTTCTTTCCGAAGTGGGGAGAGCATGACCTCACCCTTAGCGTAGTCAATGCTTACGACCGGCGCAATACTTTTTTCATTTATCTGGAGCCTGAATTTCCTCAAAATACTGGAGGAAATGCCATTGAAGTACCCAATCGGATTGCCGCCAAACAGGTTTCGCTATTCCCGGTTCTTCCCTCTCTTACCTGGAATTTCAAATTTTAATGCTCTTTTATGACTATGAACCACTTACGCCACTTTTTCTTTCTTGCAGGGGTCACCCTGTTCTGTCTTTCTGCCTGCGATCTGGAAAAGGAGGTGGCTATTGAATTGCCGGAATACCAGAGCCGTTTAGTTATAGAATGTTATCTGGAGCCCGGCCAGCCTTTTTCTCTTTTGCTCAGCCGGAGCCTCCCGTATTTTGACCCTTTTCCGCCATTGAACCAGGAATTTTTGGAGAACATTCTGGTAGACAGCGCTCAGGTGGAAATCTTTCACGAGGGCAAAACTTATGAGCTCAGCAATCAACTGGCGTTCAATCCTTTGACTCGCAAGATTTTCAATTACTATTCTTCGGAAAAGGTGCCGTTTGATACCCTTTCCTCTTTTGAACTGATGGTCACCTTACCGGATGGCCACGTCGTTTCAGGTACTACCCGCCTCCTGGGGGCTGTTCCTATCGACAGCCTGGTCACTCAGTTTGCAGACATGGATACCCTAGCCCGGGTGCTCACCTATTTTACGGACAATCCCGATGAGGAGAATTACTATCGCCGCATGTTCCACCAGAGTAGTCTCGATAGCAATGCTATACAGGATTTTTCCATCGATGATCGCATTCTGGAAGGAACGGCTGTGTTTGGGACGGGATACAACTATGTAGTTGGTGACACTATTATTTCCACTCTATTTCACATTGACCGGGCCTATTATGAGTTTTTGGAAAGCCTGGAAGATGCTGTAAATGCCAACGGCAATCCTTTCGCACAGCCGAGCCCGATTATTTCTAATCTTAGTGGGAATGCAATAGGCATATTTACCGGGATCAGTTATGACCGGAAAGCCATTATTCTAAGGAAGTAGAAAAAGGAGAGGGGATAAAAAAAAGAAAGCCGAACGGATATCCGTTCGGCTTTCTTCTTTTTCGGAGCCTGGCAGTGATTAGTTGCCTTTCATCAGGCCACCCAGGTCCGGGTTGGGTTGAACAACCGTGCGGCGGTTCATCTGGCGGCCTTCAGAAGTCGCGTTGTCTCCTGTAGGCTGAGTATCACCACGGCCGGCAATTGTCAATTGCTCAGGGTTGGCGCCCTTACGGATAAGGTAGCGAACCACTTCATTGGCCCGGGCAACGCTCAGGTCCCAATTGTCGCGATAAGCTGCACCTTCCACCATTTTCTGGGTGTCAGCATGGCCGACAACCATCAACTGGAGTTTCGGGTTGTCCTTAAGCGTGCCAGCCAGTTTTTCCAGGGCTTCTCTTTCGCTACGATCGAGGCGAACGGATCCGCTGGCGTATTGAACTTTCTCATCCGTGACCACGTAAAGGCGGCCGTCACGGTCTTCCAGTTTCAACCCACTGTCAGCATAAGCACCAAAGATGCCATTGATTTCGTCCTTCAGAGCCTTAAGCTCTGCTTCGGTCATATTGAGTTTTTCCTGAACTTGGGCCATCTGGCTCTTCATGGAGGTCATTTCGCCCTGCATGGCAGTGATCTTTCCATTTAACTCTTCCTTGGTGGAAGCAAGATCTGCCTCAAGTTGGGCTTTGTCTTCCTCCAGGCTTTTTACCTTAGCTTGAGTTTCAGCCAGGGCCTGGTCGGTGCGTTCCTTGGCCGCAAGCAGTTCATCGTATTTCTTTTTAGAAACACAAGACTGTAAAGAACCGATAGCCAGGGAGAAGATCAGTAATTTTACTATCAGACGCATGTTCGTTTAGTTTGATTAGTGAATTATTAATTGGTCTTAACGTTTAGCTTGTAAGGACTACAATACATCCTTCGAACCTCAAAGGTAAGAAAAAGCTTACAACAATTTACAAATTAGAGATTCGAATGATAGATAAATAGTGAAAATAATAACCGGGGTGCTGCAATGAAAACGGTAAGGTTTACATGGCGATACTGCCTTTACTATACAAAACTCCTGTTTTATACGGTTTGTTTACTGCTCAAAGATAATATTTTTCACACATATTACCTTAATGGTTTTAAAATTATGCCATCCTTTTTTATTTTGAATGCGATTCAGTTTAGCCATTCTTCAGCTGGAAACCAGAATTTTTGGGTTGTGGAGGCAAATTGGAGTATCGCAATAAAAAAGTTATTTTTGCACTGATCCCACTGAGCTAACATGTATTTTTTTACTATACAAAAGGTTTTTCGGTATGGCCCACCTGAAAGCCGGAAACATGAGAACTCGTTTGTCTTGGCTGTTCCCGTCTTCTGGGGGCTCATGAAATTTATTTAGGTAGGGATTTTTTAATCACTGATCTTCAACTAGATGGAATACGAAATTAAAGAAGAAGGAAGATTTAAATATATTGAGACTCAGAGCGGCGAGGAAAAGCTTTTACTACTCCATGGTTTATTTGGGGCGCTGAGTAATTTCGAAGGCATCATTGAACATTTTTCCGGGAAATGTAATGTCATCGTTCCGATCCTTCCCATTTTCGACCTTCCGATCCGTAAGGTTTCGGTTACCGGATTAGTCGACTACGTCATTGATTTCGTAGACTACAAGCAGTACGACAAGGTTAATGTTCTCGGAAACTCACTTGGAGGGCACATTGCTTTGCTCTATGCCTTGGCCCGTCCGGAAAAGGTGAATTCCATCATTCTTACCGGAAGTTCCGGCTTGTTTGAAAGCGCCATGGGAACGAGTTTCCCCAAGCGCGGAGACTACGAATTCATCAAAAAGAAAACGCAGGCGACTTTCTATGATCCGGAGGTCGCTTCAAAAGAATTGGTTGACGAGGTTTTCGATATTGTCAATGACCGCAATAAGGCCATTCGGGTTATTGCCACTGCCAAGTCGGCTGTCAGGCATAATCTCGGAGATAAGCTGCACCAGGTCAAAGCACCTACCCTCCTGGTTTGGGGCAAAGAGGATCAGATTACTCCGGCTTTTGTCGGGGAGAAATTTCACGAACTGATCGAAAATTCCAAGCTGGTCATTCTCGACGAATGCGGCCATGCTCCGATGATGGAACACCCCGAGCTGTTCAATCAGCACCTGGAGTCCTTTCTGGAGGAATTGGCAGCCAAAGAGGTAAGCTGACTTTTTTCCAAAAAAGCAACTTTGACGCCCGGCCAACCGCCGGGCGTTTCTTTTTTTTGCACTAAAATACTAAGACTGAACGTTTTGTTCTATCTGATGCTTTATCTTTGG
>JAGQXQ010000286.1 GCA_020436535.1 Phaeodactylibacter sp. | reverse complement strand
GCCTGAAGCCCCCGAAAAATATTGCCGCCGCCGATCACCACGGCAACCTGAACGCCCACTTCGGTAAGATCCTTGATCTGGCCGGCATAGTGGCTAAGCATTTTAGGATCGATCCCATATCTCTGATCCCCCATGAGGGATTCGCCGCTTAATTTGAGGAGCACTCTTTTATACTTGATCATATCCGACATAATTACAATATGAAAAAATGGCCCAAAAAAAGGCGAATTATTGCTAATTCGCCTTTTTTCTTTTAGCCAAGTGTTACATGCTCGAAAGCGACAACGGTAAGCTCTTTATCGAAGCTTTGGAGATAGTCTCGGACAGACTGTTTGTTGTCTTTGACGAACTGCTGGTTGAGCAGGGTACTATCTTTGAAGAACTTCTGCAACTTACCCTGAGCAATCTTTTCAAGGATCTGCTCCGGCTTGCCTTCCTGGCGCGCTTGTTCTTTTCCGATCTCGATCTCTTTTTCAATCGTCCTCGCGTCCACACCGTCTTTATCTACAGCAACCGGCTTCATAGCGGCCACCTGCATAGCCACGTCGCGGCCGGCATCGTAAAAATCATCACTTGCCTTGTTGAGGCCGATCAGAACAGCCGCCTTATTTCCCATATGGATATAAGGGCAAACCATAGCCGCCTCCATCTTTTCGTAGGCCGCCAGTTCGATCTTCTCGTTGATCTTACCCACCAGTTCGGTAACCCGATCACCGAGGGACAAGCCATCCATATCGATTTTCAGCAACTCTTCGAGTGAGTTGGGGAAATGCTTTAGGGCCAGTGAAGCCGCTTTTTGGGCAAAGCCAACAAAATCTTCACCTTTACCCACAAAATCCGTTTCACAGCTCAGCTTGACGATCACACCCCTTTTGTTGTCATCGGAAACTTCGGCGATGACAACACCTTCATTAGCTTCGCGGTCGGCGCGCTTCGCAGAAACTTTCTGTCCTTGCTTACGAAGAAGTTCAATAGCCTTTTCAAAGTCCCCTTCTGCTTCCGAAAGAGCTTTTTTGCAGTCCATCATACCTGCGCCGGTCATTTCGCGCAGCTTTTTGACATCCGCTGCCGTAATATTTACACTCATTGGTCGATCCGTTGATTTTTTTTGGAAAATAGATTCTTTCTCCCTTTGCTAGTTAGACGATTCTTTCTCCGCTTTGTTGCGTTCCCGTTCTTCCAGGCCCTGGCGAATACACGCTACAATATACTTAGTGATGATAGACACCGACTTGGAAGCATCGTCATTGGCGGGGATGGCGTAGTCCACCTCATTGGGGTCGGAATTGGTATCGACCAGGCCAAAAGTCTTCATCCCCAGCTTGTGGGCTTCCGCAACAGCGATGTGTTCGTGGTGAATATCTATGATGAATACAGCTGACGGCAGGCGGTTCAGGTTGGCAATACCTCCCAGTACGCGTTCCAGCTTGTTGCGCTCCCGGGTGAGGGTGAGGCGCTCCTTTTTGGTGACGTTGGAAAGAGTGCCATCCTGCAACATACGGTCGATGTTGTTCATCTTTTTCACCGAGCGGCGGATGGTGGAGAAGTTGGTCATCATACCACCGAGCCAGCGGTCCGTCACGTGCGGCATCCCTACACTACGGGCGGCATCCGCGACGATTTCTCTGGCTTGCTTCTTGGTAGCGACAAACATGATCTTTTTACCGGCACGCGCAATACTGCGGGCGGCGTTGCCGGCACGCTCCATAGCTTCGAGCGTGCGGTTCAGGTCGATAATATGAATGCCTTTGCGCTCCATAAAAATATAGGGCGCCATCTTGGGGTTCCACTTTTTCTTAAGGTGGCCGAAGTGGACGCCGGCATCCAACAGTTCTTTATATGTGGGCTTTTCCATTATTTTGCTCTTAATTTGAGATTAGTAAGTAGCACCTGACAGGCGTGCGCCACGTCAGGCACGAACATCCAAAGACAAAGGTTAACGCTTGCTGAACTGGAAGCTCTTACGGGCCTTGGGCTTACCGTACTTCTTGCGTTCCACCTCTCGGGCGTCCCGGGTGAGGTACTTCTTAGCCTTCAGCGACGTACGAAAGTCTTCGTTCAGTTTAACCAAAGCGCGGGCGATGGCCATGCGAACGGCTTCTGATTGTCCCTTAAAGCCTCCTCCATCAACGTTGACCTTCAGGTCGTAGATATTTTCTACTTCGACCGTCTCAAACGGAGAGGTAATATTCTGCTGAATGTGAATCTGGGGGAAATACTCTTTGAAGTCCTTACCATTGATGGTAATCTTTCCTTCGCCTTTGGTTAGGTACACGCGGGCAACGGACGACTTTCTTCTCCCGATGGCATTAATCATTTCCATATCTCTTCGAGCTTTACCTTCTTTATTTGCTGACCCGGAAGGCCTTTTTGTTTAAAGATCCTGCCGCGTATCAGTATTTTCAAATTAGAAATTAAACGGTTCCGGCTTCTGCGCCTCATGCGGGTGCTCTGCACCTTCATAAACGTGCAGCTTCTTATACATCTTACGGCCGAGGCGGTTTTTGGGCAACATCCCTTTCACGGCAAACTCGACTACCCGAATAGGCTTGTTTTTCAGCAAGTCCTTGGCCGTCGTTGATTTTTGCCCTCCAGGATAACCAGAATAGGTTTGGTATTCCTTCTGGCTTCATTTTGTTGCCGGTGAAGCGCACTTTGCCTGCGTTGATCACGATCACATGGTCACCACAGTCTACGTGAGGCGTGTAGGAAGCCTTGTGCTTGCCGCGAAGCACGGATGCGATCTTGGTGCAGAGACGTCCGACGACCTGTCCTTCGGCGTCAACAACGTACCACTTCCGCTCTACTTCCTCCTTCTTCGCCGATTGCGTTTTATAGCTTAGCGTATCCACTTTTCTTGTTTTTAATTGTGAGCAATCTTGCCCCGAAAACCGGGGTGATCGGGCCGCCTCCGAAAAGGCAGGTGCAAAGGTAAATCTCTTTTAGACAATAACCAAGCCTTTGTTGAAAAAAAGTACTTATCTAAAAACGTAACTTACTGATAAACAGTAAAAATATCGCTCGGGGGTTTTAATCGGTGTTTCCAAGAGCGGTGTGTCAGTGTATCAGAGAGCGGTGTATCAGGGAACAGGGTGTCGGTATGTAAGTGTATCAGAGAGCGGTGTATCGGTGTATCGGTATGTCAGTGTTTCCATTCGAACTGATATACTGATACACTACTCTCCGATATACTATAACCATCACTCCCCACACCCGATCGGCGCCCCATCAGGCAATGGGCAGGCTTCGGGCATCTTCCAAGCTCCCGGGTTGTCCTTGAAGCGGCGAATTTGTTCTAACATATATATATAGTGTGCTTGTTGTTCTACATCCGTTTCTTTTTCTGACAAAACACCTGCATAATCTTCGATCTGGTTGGCCTTGGCCTGCGCGATAGCGGAGACCTGGGACATGACACCTGCGCCCTGCGCCAATCGAAGCAACTGGTTGAGGATCAGTTGCTCTCCAATACGGGCGATCTGCTTTTCAAGAGGGCTTTGAGTGCTCAAAACCTGTACGGAGGTGAGCATCTCTTCGATGAGGGAATGGACGCTGAGGTGGCGTTCATCTCGGGCATGTTGCTCCACCAGACGGGCGAGGCGCTGCGGGTTGAGCATAAGTTGAATGGTATGATTGAGCGCGCTTTCTGCGGCTGCCAGCGCATCGAGCCCAATGGCGCCGTTGTAGGTTTTAAACAACTCCCGCCCGCGGTGGTATCCGATCGGCCGGGGCGGCACGGCGTCCAGAATCCATTCAGGGAGAGCCAGTGCCTTTGGGCTGAGGGTTTGCTGAAGCGCTCTCAGGGCCTGAAGCTGTAGTTCCGGGGCTATCATTTCGGCCACCGTGTCTCGCCCGTCTCCCCGGACAGCGTAGGAATAATCCACTCCGCCAATGAGTTTGGCCACCGCCTCCACCTGATAACGGTGAGCAAAGTAGAGCGGAACGAACACGTCTTCCAATGTTGCCAGAGGAGCACCTTCGGGAATGTTTCCCTCTCCAAAACCCTCCAGTGCCTTTTGCCGAACTTTCATAACCCGCTCCAGTTCCTCCACCGGCGAAGGGCCGTTATCCCAGAGATGAGCGTAAGGGTGGCCGCCGGCCGCCGGCCGCGCCCCCTCATCTGATATAAATTTCAAACCTGTTCCGATGGTTTCCTGCAGTACGTTCTTCAATGCGGCCGCTTCATCCGTTCCATTGGGGAAATCCTGGTAACCATACAAGATAGCCCGTTTGTCCCAGGCGCCGATGCCCGTATCGTAGGCAGTTGAAAAATCCATCTTCCCTTCATTGGTAAGCGTAATGTAAGGATGCGGATAGTCCATCACCGAAGCCCGTCCATTGTAGCTGGCAGCGAAGTTGTGGGTAAGCCCGAGCGTGTGGCCGACCTCATGGGCCGAGAGCTGCCGCAGCCGCGCCAGGGCCATTTCCTCGAGCCGAGGGTCCGGCGTTTTCCCTTCTTCATAAGCCTGGATCAGGCCCTGAGCGATGAGGAAATCCTGGCGCACCCGCAGAGACCCCAGCAGGACGTGCCCCTTGATGATCTCTCCTGTACGCGGGTCGGAAACGGTAGATCCGTAAGACCAGCCGCGGGTAGAACGATGCACCCAGTTGATGACGTTGTACCGCACATCCATGGGGTCGGCTCCTTCGGGCAGTTCTTTTACCTGAAATGCATTGCGGTAGCCCGCCGCCTCAAAGGCCTGGTTCCACCAGGAAGCCCCTTCCATCAGGGCCGACTTGATGGGCTCCGGCACGCCGCGGTCGAGGTAATAAACGATGGG
>JAGQXQ010000047.1 GCA_020436535.1 Phaeodactylibacter sp. | reverse complement strand
TGGACATTCCTGAACCTCGGGCTGGGTTGATCCGGATCAGCAGCCTCGAAGGCAAGTTGCTTAGCAGCCAGGCCCTTAGCGCCGGGCAGGAGCTTCAGGAACTTTCTCTCGCCAGCCTGCCGGCAGGTTTTTATCTCGTTGATGTATTGGATGGAAATGGCAGGCGGATTGTAGCCGGCCGGATAGTAAAGCAATAGCCGCTGGGGTATTGTTGTCCGGATGGCCGTCCGGGCCACTTTAATCTTAATAGCTTATTCCCGGCTCAAAAGCCGGGAATAAGTTCCCTTACACCCCGCATCTTGGCGTCCGCCAGTCGTTGATATCCCTTTCCATCTGTTTGATAAAGGCAGCAATAGCTGTTTCTCCCCGCTCTATCCTTCCCTGTTCCTGAAGTTCGGGAACAGGAAGTGCATCGTGCTGTTCAAACCGGTGAGCAACCACGAGCTCTTCCAGTTTTTCTTTCCAGTTGTCCAGGGCGGGCGCCCATCGGGTGTAGCGAATAACGATCATGAAATATTTTTTATAAAAAAAGCCCTGCTATCGTAACACTTTCCTCCGCTCAAAGGATAAAGGAACAACAATATGTAAAAAGACCCTGACATTATCCCTTGTAATCCCATGATGAACCGGTGGGGGAAGCGTCCAGAAGAGGGGCGCTTCCAACCCCCCTGTTTCTGAATCAAAAAAGTAGGTGTTTTATAAGCCCTCAACTCTTTTCCCAGAGCAGTGGACCCAGTTGATTAAAGAGGGCAGGCCGGATGGCGTAGAAAGCGCGCCTCCGGCTTTTTGCATTAATTGTTTTAATTCAAGAACCGCCACTTGATGCCCAGGCGGAACACCGAACTGGGATGGGCATAATATGCCGTCTGGTAAAAGAGTTGATCGGTGATCAGCGCAGCGGTTGCGTTTTCCCACTTGAAGAAAGCCCGAAACTTGGTGACCCGCATACTAAAGAAGGCGTCGGTAGCCGGATAGAACTCTACCTCACGGCTATCCTGTAGTTGAAACTGGCCGGTCACCGGGTTGTAATAGGGGGCATAGAAGGAATTATTGAACCTCAGGTCGAACCCGACCCTAACATCCAGTACTTTAAACCATTTACCGGCGTAGTAGAGGCTATGCTTGGAATAGATGGATGGGAGGCGGATGAAATCCTCCGTAGCCTGTTGGAGCGCCACAATATTATCCAGGTGAAA
Organism: Phaeodactylibacter sp.; assembly: GCA_020436535.1. Taxonomy (GTDB): domain Bacteria; phylum Bacteroidota; class Bacteroidia; order Chitinophagales; family Saprospiraceae; genus JACJXW01. The sequence goes on along the minus strand of JAGQXQ010000047.1, from coordinate 5,858 downwards.
GCTGCCAATTCGGAACCCTTTTTTGATGATCAGCTGAGCAATGCTGATCGGAATACCCGTTTGTTGCGCCAGGCCGATGGTATCGAAATAAACGTAGTTGTTAAGCAGGTGAAAACGCCCGGTTAGTTCCAATTGAAACTGGGGCAATGAATAGGTTCCGGAAAGGGTGGAGGAAAGGGTCTTATCAAAATCATTGCGATATATCTGCTGCTCCGAGAGGTAAAGGCGATGCTCCATCAATGTGGGGGAATACAATTGATTGATGGCGCCGAGGCTCAGGCTGCCTACCTTTTTGAAATCAAAGAACAGGTTGCCTTCAACCCGGTAGTCCCCGGCATTATCCCACAGGCCAAAATGGCCATAGAGGTTGAGGCGCAGCCGTTCGCTGGGATTGAACCGGTACTTACCAGTCAGGAACAGATTGTTGATCGTAGTATCTGCGCCGGCCTCTTCTATTTGATGAATGGAGGACACCGCCCCTACTTCCAACAGGTCGCGCTGGTTCTTGGCTCTGTCCTGGTTGCGGCTATCGAGTTTAAAGGTGGCCAGGCGGAGGCTGTTCTCCAGCTTGCGGTGCTTAAAAAAAAGCCTGGTGCCGCGCAGGTCGGGTAAAAACGCAGGGAAAGCATGGTAAAACGAGGAGTCCTGGGCCTCATTGTACTGGTCGTAATATTTGTAGGTGCTGTTGTCGAAGGTAGCCTGATGAGCAATGGTATACGAGCGGCGAAGTCCGCGAATGGAATCCTGCCCGCCACCAAACTGGTAATAGTGCGTGTACATGAACTCCCGATGGGCATGCCGCGTACGGGCGGTGCCCAGAAATACCTCCGCCGAGCTGGGACTGCTAAACTGGCCTTGCGACTGCGGCTCCCGCAGCAAACCGCCGTTATCTTCCTGCTGAATGGTATTGGCCGCAAAACTGAAAAAGCCATCGTACCTGCCATTTCGGCTTTCATACCACAGCCCATTGGTAAAGGCTGTATTCCGGTTGTTCTGATTAGGATACTGGCTCTGTGTCCCTAGCTGTGTAATGCGCTTGTAATCAATAGAATAGTTGAGGCCATTGGCGAAATTGCGGCTAAACTGAGCGGTGGTATACCCATCGGCCTGTTCGGATCCCAGGGTGTAAGATACATTGGAATACGGCCGCTCCACCCGGTAGAAAGGCATCTCGTCGCCCTCCGTGATATATAGATCATACTGATTTAGCCCTACATCAAAGCCTCGCCGCCAGGCCGCTTCGAAAACAATTGGCTCATGCGCCGAGCCCAGGTTGCCCAGGTGTCGGTAATCGAGATCCCGCTTGCGGGCCGGGTCATATTGACGGAAATAATTACCCAGTGTTGAATCCGAAAAGGGAATCTCCTGATTGGGGTTGTCCACGAAGAAATAAAAAATCTCGAAAGTATCTACTTCTACTTCGTCCTGTTCACTTCCACGTCCGCTCCCACCGCTACTCCTGCTCCCGGTTGGGAAAGTAGGTTGCTGGGCCTGCAACAAGGCCGGCGCCGATAAGATCAGCAGGAAAAAGATGTAAGAAATACTTCGATCCATAAATACTCGTCTCGGGTTTGGCGGCAAAGATACGGAGAGTAAACGTTTATCGGTGTATCGGTGTATCGGTGTNNNNTCAGTATTGCACAACTGCAATTGCCTGCTGATACACAAATACACTGGTACACTAATACACTACTCCACTGATACACATTCTATTACCGCACCACCACTCGCCTCACTACATTTATCCCCTCCCCTTGCAGGCGAAGGAGGTAAACACCCGTCGGCAGGGCGGGGTCCAGGCCGTACTGCAGCAGATTGACGCCGGGCTGTAATTGTTCGTTGCCTAAACGCTGGGCCAACCGGCCATTGATATCCAGGAGCTGGGCATTAACCTTTTTTTGGCCTTCCGCCAGTTCGAGCTGCACATTTAAAAAACCGGAGGCAGGGTTGGGAGAAAGCTCCAGGCTTTCCACACCTTCCAGTTCAGCCGAAGCGCTGACACCCAGACAAGACAGGTCGACGGGGGCAAGGTCCTGGGTGGCGGCACAATTGTCACCCATACCTTCAAATACATAAAGGCCCGATTGCATATCCAACACCAGAATGTTGCCGGAAGGAAGGAACGGATACACGCCCCAGGCGCCTTTGTAGCTATTGCCGTCGGCCTCCGGATAGGTATCGTAATACAGTACTTTTTCCGGATTGGCCGGGTCGGAAATATCAAAGACCACCAGGCCGTCGTAGTAATAGCTCACGTAGAGGTAGTTGCAGGCCACGATCTGATTGTGGGTAATGCTGGAAGGATTGGATACTTCGGCATTAAACGTTCCGATCACCTCAATTTCACATGGGTCGCTCACGTCGATCACCTTAATATCGGCGCCGTGGGTTTCATCCGCCATGTAGTAATATCGGCCATCGTCGGAAAGCCAGCCGGAATGGTTGTAGCCCCGAAAAGGGTAATCCGTCAGGGTGCTCAGGGTTTGGGGGTTCAGGGGATCTGAAAAATCGACCAGGGCAAAACCGCTGCCTCCACAGTTCAGAAAAGCAATATCATTGCGCACGTAGGCGTCATGTACATGGCCAACCGACAGGCCGCCGAAGTTGTTGTAACTGCCCAGCCTGACCGGGTTGAGCGGGTCTGAGATGTCAAAAATGCGCATCGCTGCCGAGCCTCCCACGTTTCCGTCCATCGCCAGGGCATACAATTTGGCCGTTGCCGTATCGATGAAGATGTTATGAGACTTGCGGATCGCCTGGGCGGAATTATAGACGACTTCTATTTCATTTGGCAAATTCCGAATATCTATGATCTGCAGGGTGCTCGCGCCTTCATCACAAACGGCGTAAAGGTAGCCGTTGAAGTCGTGATAATCCCGGTGGATCACCCCGCCTCCCTGAAAGTTGCCGGCTACAAAATGGGCTTCAAAGGGCTGTCCGGGGTCTGTTACATCAATAAAGTGAGTGCCGGCTGTAGATCCGACAATAGCGTATTCATGGCCGTTGACCGCCAGGCCCCATACCTCGTTATAGGTGTTGTCGTAAAAATTGGAGCCCACCAGTTCGGGGTCGTCCCAGTTACCGAGCAGGTTGGCCTGTTGCTGAGCAGTCAGCACCAGAGGCAGTGTAAATAACAATAGCGGTAGGAGTCGCTTCATGAGGTTTCGTTTAAAATAAATGGAATTAAAAAACGAAGATAAACAGGAACGGCCAAATGAATTGTCAGCCAGCAGTGGAAGAGGCAGGTTGACGGGCCGACCGATTATTGGTTGTTGGTTGAGAGCCGCCAGGCAACAGACAACAATCAACCCTCACCCAATCCGCTACATCTCCAACACCTTCGGGCTCATGCCCATACTTGCGAAGCCGCCATCGTGGTAGAGGTTCTGCATGGTAACCATTCGGGTGAGGTCCGAAAACATCAGCATACAGTAATCGGCGCAGGCATCAGAGGAGGCGTTGCCCAATGGAGACATCTTATCCGCATAGTCGAAAAACTCATCGAAGCCCTTCACCCCACTGCCCGCCGTAGTTTTGGTGGGCGACTGGGAGATCGTATTTACGCGCACCTTATTGCGCTCACCGAAGTGATAGCCAAAGCTGCGGGCAAAGGATTCGAGCAAAGCTTTGGAATCCGCCATCTCGTTGTAATCGGGAAAAGTGCGCTGGGCGGCGATGTAGGTCAACGCCAGAATAGAGCCCCAATCGTTTACGGCATCCATCTTCCACAGCGTTTGCATCACTTTATGGAAAGAGATAGCGGAAATATCAAAGGTTTTGTGCATCCAGTCGTAGTTCAGGTCGGTATACTCTTTCTTCTTTCGCACGTTGAGTGACATGCCGATCGAGTGCAGCACAAAGTCGATCTTGCCGCCCAGGACTTCCATAGACTGTTGGAACAGGTTTTCCAAGTCTTCCAGGCTGGTAGCGTCTGCAGGGATAATTTCCGCATTGAGCTTTTCGCCCAGCTTCTGAATTTCACCGAAGCGCATGGCTACCGGTGCGTTGGTCAGGGTGATCGCCGCCCCTTCTTCTACACAACGCTCTGCTACTTTCCAGGCGATAGATTTGTCGTCGAGCGCACCGAAGATAACGCCCCTTTTTCCTTTCAGCAGGTTGTAACTCATCTTATTTTGGTTGTTGTTTAAGCCTCTCCCAACTCCTCCAAAAGAGAGGAGTTTTTTTCTGTTGGAAGGTGGCGGTGTTAGTCTTTCTTTTTTCCATCCCCTCGCTTCGTATCCCTTCGCCCAGTAGTGAAAGGAAGGGGTTAATTTTTATCTTTCTTCTGCCTGCGTACACCGCCACTGCTCAGCCCTGTCCTGTCACCCCACCTGCAGCAGTTCCCGGGCATTGGCGATGGCCGAAATACTGGGGGGGCTCTGGCTCAGCATGGTAGCGATGGCGTGTACTCGTTCTTCCAGCTCCAGTTTACGCAGTTTGGTAATGGTCCGGCCCTCTTTTATTCGCTTATAGACAAAGTAATGAACATCCGCTTTTGAAGCGATCTGAGGTGAATGGGTGATGGAAACCACCTGGTGCTCATTGCTCAGTTTGCGCAGGATATTGCCCATCTTCAGGGCCACATCGCCTGAAATGCCGGTGTCGATCTCGTCAAAGATCAGTGTGGGCAGCGGAATGGCGCTGGCCACCAGTGATTTCACCACCAGTGTTAGCCTCGATAATTCGCCGCCGGAAGCCACATCCTTGATCAATTGCAACCGGCTACCCATATTGGCGGCGAAGAGGAAATTGACCTCGTCGAAGCCAGTGGGGCCCAATTCATCCAGATGAGTAAACTGTGCCTTGATCCGAGCGTGCTCCATGGCCAGCTCGGCGAGCATTCGTTCTACTTGATTCTCAAACCCTGCGACTACGGCATGGCGACGGCGGCTGAGCTCTTCCGCTTGGGCATTGAGGGCCTCTTCCTGATGACGGGCCTCCTTCTCCAGAGCGGCGATCTCTGAACTGAGGTCACCGATATCGTCCAGCTGCCGTTGCAGGCTGTCCTGTATTTTCAGCAACTCTTCGACGGAGGACACCTGATGCTTGTTCTGCAGGCGGTAGACCATATCGAGGCGCTGTTGTACTTCCATGATCCGTTCGGGGTCGTGTTCCGTTTCTTCGGCGATGCCTTCAAACTCCTGGGAGAGGTCATTCAATTCCACCAACACACCATCAAAGCGTTCAAAAAATTGCTCCAGACGGGAGTCGAATTTTCGGATTTCTTTCAAGGCCTGCGCCACTTCCTCGAGCTGGCTGATCACCGAAACTTCACTTTCACTCAATTGTTGGAAAGCCGTCGCCAGGGTCTTTTTGATATCTTCAGCGTTAGTCAGGCGAGTGAGTTCTTCCTCCAGTTCTTCCTGCTCGCCAGCCTTCAATCCTGCGGCGTTGAACTCCTCCAGTTGAAAGTTGATAAAATCCAGTTCCTTGGTGGCACTATCGTTGCGGCGGGTGAGTTCCGTCAATCGCCGCCGCCTGGACTGGTATTGAGTGAAGACGCGCTGGTAATCTTTCAGCCGGCCTTTATTGTCTGCCAGAGCATCGAGCAGGCGCAGCTGAAAAGACACCTGGTGGATGTCCAGGTTGTCGAACTGCTGATGCAGGTCGACCAGGGTGGAGCTCAGTCCCTGCAGGATATTGAGCGTCACTGGCGTATCGTTGACGAAAGCCCGCGATTTCCCGGAAGGGGTGATCTCCCGGCGAATGACCATATTGTCCTCGTAATCGAGGTCGTTTTCTTCAAAGAATTCCTTCAGCCCATAACGGCTGACATCGAAGTGCGCCTCTACCACGCACTTGTTTTCCAGGTTGTAGAGCGATTTGATATCGGCGCGCTTGCCCATGATGAGCCCCAG